>CAXTUT010000094.1:0-7971 GCA_964247465.1 uncultured Caulobacteraceae bacterium
GCCCCCGACCCTGCGCCAGGCCATCGGCGACCGCCCCGCCTTGCTGGGGTTCGAGGACTTCCGCTGCAAAACCCTATGCGGCCCTGCCCTCAGCATCGTCGCCGCAGGGATCGGCCGCAGCGCCGAGCGCCCGGGCCGCGACTTCCACCTGGTCTCCATCGGCCTCAACCCGCGCGAGACGCCCGCCGACGCCACGGCCTTCCGCGACGCGCGCCTGGCCGGCGACCCCGCCCTGGTGGACGGCTCCCGCTTCCTGGTCGGCTCGGCGGAGACGATCGCGCAGGCGACCCGGGCGCTCGGCTACGGCTACGCCTACGATCCGGTGGCCGACCAGTTCACCCACCCCGTGGCGGCCTTCGTGCTGGCGGCGGACGGGAGGCTGACCCGGGTGCTGCCCCAGACCGCGCTCACCGCGTCCGACCTGCGCGAGGCCTTCGCCGGCGCCGGCCGCGGCGAGGTGGGCGATATCGTGGACCGGCTGGGGCTGCTCTGCCACGGCCTGTTCCCACTGGACGGGCGCAACGACGGCGCCGTCCAGACCGGGCTCCGCGCGGCGGCGCTGGCCACCCTGCTGGCCATGGCGGCCCTTGCGGCGTTCGGGTTCAGGCGGCGCGCGTCGTGAGCTCGCTCCCCTTCTTCCCCGTCGAGGCATCGACCCGCGCGGTCAACACCGACCACATCTTCCTCTGGCTGGTGGTCGCCTCGGGGCTGGTCATCGCCTTCGTCGGCGGGTTGGGCGTGGTCTTCTCCGTGCGCTATCGCAAGGGCAGTAAGGCCAGCCGCGCGCCCCTGCCCGAGATCGTCTCGCGCGAGTTCGAGATCGGCTGGACCGTCGCCACTCTGTTCCTGTTCCTGTTCATCTTCTGGTTCGCCGCCTCTTCCCAGCTCACCGGGCTGAAGGCGCCCAAGGGCGCGCTGGAGGTGCACGTCGTGGCCAAGCAGTGGATGTGGAAGGTGCAGCATCCCAGCGGCGCGCGCGAGATCGACGCCCTGCACGCGCCGCTCGGCGTGCCCGTGCGCCTGGTCATGACCTCCCAGGACGCCATCCACAGCTTCTTCGTGCCGGCGTTCCGCATGAAGCAGGACGTGCTGCCGGGCCGCTACACCGAGACCTGGTTCAAGGCGACCAAGCTCGGCACGTATCCGCTGTTCTGCGCCGAATACTGCGGCACCGATCATTCTGAGATGCGCGGCGAGGTCACCGTCATGACGCCGGAAGACTACGGCCGCTGGAGCGCCGCCCAGCCCCAGCCCGACAACCTCGCCGGCCAGGGCGGCGCGCTCTTCGCCCATCTCGGCTGCGCCTCCTGCCACGGCCCCCACGCGCCCGGGCGCATCGCGCCGGACCTGCACGGCGTGTACGGCAGCCGCGTGCTGCTCGCCGACGGGCGCGTCGTGATCGCCGATGAGGACTACATCCGCGACTCCATCGTGCTGCCGGACAAGGATGTCGTGGCGGGCTATCCGCCCATCATGCCGAGCTTCTCCAAGTCCACCGACGAGGAGAGCCTGGTGGCGCTCGTCGCCTATGTGAAATCCCTGTCCGATCCCCGTGGAGAAGGCTCATGACCGACGCCGCCCTGCCCGGCTCCATCGGCGGCGCCTCCTCGCCGGCGCCTCGGCCAGCCACCGGACCTTCGCCGACCCCTTCGGAGGGCAGCTTCTGGAGCGAGGGCTCCACCCTCTCGTCCTGGCTGCTCAGCACCGACCACAAGCGGATCGCGGTGCTGTTCGCCATCTCCATCACCGGCTTCTTCTTCATGGGCGGAGCGGCGGCGGCGCTGATGCGCTTCCACCTGCTGACGCCACAGGGGCTGCTGTTCGGGCCGGACACCTACAACAAGCTGTTCACCCTGCACGGGGTGATCATGGTCTGGTTCTTCCTGGTGCCGTCGATCCCCAACACGCTCGGCAACTTCCTGCTGCCGCTGATGATCGGCGCACGCGACATGGCCTTTCCCAGGCTCAACCTCGCCTCCTGGTACGTCTTCATGGCGGGAGGCCTGCTGACCACCGGCGCCCTGCTGATGGGCGGCGTGGACACCGGCTGGACCTTCTATCCGCCGTTCTCAACCATCTATTCCAACACGGCGGTCACCCTGGCGGCGGTCGGCATCTTCGTAGTCGGCTTCTCCTCCATCGCGTCGGGCGTCAACTTCATCGCCACCGCCCACATGCTGCGCGCGCCGGGGATGAGCTGGTTCCGCATGCCCCTGTTCGTTTGGGCCATCTACGCCACCAGCCTGGTCATGGTGCTGGCGACGCCGGTGCTGACCACTTCGCTGCTGCTGATCATCGTGGAGCGGCTGTTCGGGCTGCCCATCTTCGATGCGCGCATCGGCGGCGACCCGCTGCTGTTCCAGCACCTGTTCTGGTTCTACAGCCACCCGGCGGTCTACATCATGGTGCTGCCGGCCATGGGCGTGGTGTCGGAGGTCATCGCCGCCTTCGCCCGTCGCCAAGTGTTCGGCTACGCCTTCATGGTCTACGCCATGCTGGCCATCTCCACCTTCGGCTTTTTGGTTTGGGGCCACCACATGTTCGTCTCGGGCCAGAGCCCGTACGCCAACCTCGCCTTCTCTTTCATGAGCTTCATCATCGCCGTGCCCTCGGCGATCAAGGTGTTCAACTGGACCGGCACGCTGTACCGCGGCCAGATCACCTTCTCCGCTCCCATGATCTACGCCCTGGGGTTCGTGGGCCTGTTCACCGTGGGCGGCCTGACCGGGCTGATGCTGGCTTCGGTGCCGGTCGACGTCCACGTCACCGACACCTATTTCGTGGTCGCCCACTTCCACTTCGTCATGGTCGGCGGCTCGGTGTCGGCGTTCCTGGCCGGCATGCACTTCTGGTGGCCTAAGATAACCGGCCGCATGTACGCCACCGGCTGGGCCAAGTTCGCCGCCATCCTGCTGTTCTTCGGGTTCAACTTCACCTTCTTCCCGCAGTTCATCATGGGCTATCTCGGCATGCCGCGCCGCTACGCCCACTATCCGTCGGAGTTCCAGGTCTATCACGTGCTGTCGTCGGGCGGCGCGCTGCTGCTGGGCGCGGCCTACCTGCTGCCGCTCTTCTACCTGATGCACTCGCTGCGCTACGGCGAGCACGCCGACGCCAATCCCTGGGGCGCTACCGGGCTGGAATGGCAAACCGCCTCGCCGCCGCCGAAGGAGAACTTCGAGCAGATCCCGCAGGTGCACAACGGCCCCTACGAGTACCACGAGGACGGCCAGGCTCCCCAGCACGGCGGGGCCATCCACCACGCCCAGGGCCACGCCTCGCCCCGCGCCACGGCGGACGCCCAGCGATGAGCGAGGCCTCGGCCACCCTGCACCCGCCCTTCGCCTCGGCGCCGCGCCAGCGCGAGACCGTGGTGTTCGGCATGTGGATCTTCCTGGCCAGCGAGCTCTTGCTGTTCGGAGGCCTGTTCTGCGGCTACTTCGTCTACCGCTACCTGCACCCGGGCGCCTTCGCGGCGGCGGGCCACGAGACCGACCTGGTGTACGGCACCGCCAACACCGCCATCCTGATGACCTCCAGCCTCAGCCTGTCGGTCGGCAGCCGGGCGATCAGCTTCGGCCGGCCGCGACTGACGGAGACCGGCGTCTGGATCACCTTCGCGCTCGGCCTGCTGTTCCTGGTCGTCAAGGGCTTCGAGTACCACGACGACCTGGACAAGCACCTGTGGCCGGGCGCCGGCTTCGGCCTGCCCGATCCTGGCACGCGTATCTTCATGGCGTTCTACTGGGTCGCGACTGGCCTGCACGCCTGCCACATCCTGGTCGGGCTGACCCTGGTCGGCCGGTTGGGCGTCATGGCGCGGCGGCGAACGCTCACGGCCAATTCCGACTCGGTGGAGGCGACCACGCTCTACTGGCACCTGATCGACGTGATCTGGACGTTGCTCTACCCCTGCCTCTACCTGGTGGGCCGATGAACCCGCCTGACCGCGAGGGCGAGCCGCGCAGCCTGTGGCTGGCGCCCGTGCTGACCTGGATCGCCATCATCACGCTGCTCGCGGTGAACGCCGGCCTGGCCTTCGCCCCGCTCGGGCGCGCCAAGCCGGTGGTCGCCTTTGCGGTGGCGGGCGTGCAGGTTGGGCTTGTCGGCCTCTTCTTCATGCGCCTGGACCGGGCGAGCGGCCTGGTGCGCCTGACCGCGCTGGCCGCCGGCTTCTGGCTGCTGTTCCTGTTCGTCATGGCCGGAGCGGACTACTTCACCCGGGCCTGAGACGCGGACTCGGCAGGGAGAGCCGAGCCCTAGGCCGGCGCGCGCTCCAGCGCCGCTTCCCGCCGCTTCAGCCTGGTCTCGGCGGTCTCTATGTAGCCGCGCGTAAGCGGCGCAGCGTCGCGCCGCCGGGTGAGCTGGAGCTGGTAGAGGGTCACGTCGTCGGTGCGGAACGCGGCCTCCGAGAGGGACAGATAGAACTCCCACAGCCGGCAGAAGCGCTCGTCGAACAGGGCTGACGCCTGCGCGCGCCGCGCAAGGAAGGCCGTGCGCCAGGCCCGCAGCGTACGGGCGTAGTGCGGCCCCAGCGTCTCCACATCGGTGACCATGAGGCCCGACCGCTCCACCGAGGCGGCGATGTCGGACAGCGACGGGATGTGGCCGCCTGGGAAGACGTGCTTGACGATCCACGGATTGGTCGGCCCGGGCGTCCCCGTCGAGCCTATGGTGTGCAGCAGCATCACGCCGTCGTCGGCCAGCAACCCGCGTGCGGTGCGGAAGAAGGCGTCGTAGAAGCCCAGGCCCACGTGTTCGAACATGCCCACCGACACGATGCGGTCGTAGCGCCCCTGCACGACGCGGTAGTCCTGAAGCTCAAAGCGCACGCGGTCTTGCAGGCCCGCCGAGGCGGACCGCTCCAGCGAGCGGGCCAGCTGCTCCTGCGACAGGGTCACGCCGAGCACGCTGCGCGCCTTGGCCACTTCGGCCAGATAGAGCGCCAGGCCGCCCCAGCCGCTGCCGATGTCCAGCACGGCGTGGTGCGGCTCGATCAGCAGCTTGGCGGCGATGTGGCGCGCCTTGGCCCGTTGCGCGCCGGCCAGGTCCTGCGCCGCGGTCTCGAAATAGGCGCAGGAATACTGCCAGTCCGGGTCGAGGAAGAGTTCGTACAGGCTGTCGCCGATGTCGTAATGGTGGGCGACGTTGCGCCGGGATCGCGCCACGGCGTTCTTCGGGAACATCCGCCAGCGCCGAAGGCGCACCGCATCGACGGCGCGGAACACCAAAGGCGGACGCATGTCGCGCAGGTCCGCGAGCATGAGCATGAGCAGCTCGTAGATTGACCCCTGCTCCACGAAGAGCCGTCCATCGGTGAACAGTTCGCCGAGCTTCAGGGCCGGGTTGAGCGCCAGTTCCCGCTCCGCCTTGGCGTCGGCGAAGCGGATGGCGACCGGCGCGCCCGTTCCGTCGCCGAACGCCAGCGTTCGTCCGCGGGCGGTCCGAACCGTCAGCGTTCCCGTCTTGACCGCATGGCCGAACACGGCTTTCAGAAGCGCTTCCACGTCAAAGGATAACCCGTTCGCCCAAGCTTGTCTCCCGCAAGACTTGCGACGCGGGCGCAGACGGGCGGCCTCATCGTCATCGCCACTGGAGACGCGCGCACCATGGGCCGGGGCTTCATCTCCGGGCTGCCGATCGGCCCGCTGGCGAGCCGCCCGCGGATGGTGGGCGCGGTCGCGGCTGGGGTGGCCGCGGGCGCCCTGCTCGCCGTCTTCCCTGTCGGGCTGAACTCCAGCACGCGTGCGATCCTGGCCTGGAACGCGTTCTGCGCCTGGTTCGTCGTGGCGAGCCTGCTGAGCATGGCCGGTCAGCGCGACCACGACATCCAGGCGCGCGCGGCGCGCCAGGACGATGGCCGGGGCATGATCTTGGGCCTGGTCCTGCTCGCCTCGGCGGCGGGGCTTGCGGCGTCAGGCCTGGAGCTTTCGCAGGCCAAGGGCGATCACGGTTGGGACAAGGCGCTGCGGGTGCTGCTGGCCTTCGCCAGCGTTGCGGGATGCTGGCTGCTAAACCAGATCACCTTTGCGTGGCACTACGCGCACGAATATTACACGGTCGAGCCGAATGGCTCTTTGCGGCGGGGCCTGAAGTTCCCCGACGACGAGCATCCCGACTACTGGGACTTCTTGCACTTCAGCGTCATCATAGGCGTCGCGGCCCAGACCGCCGACGTCAGTTTCACGTCCAAGCGGCTGCGCCGGATCGGCACCGTTCACAGCCTGCTGGCGTTTGGTTTCAACACCGTGGTGCTGGCGCTGTCGATCAACCTGTGGGCCGGCATCTTCTGAGGCGCCGATGCGGCCGTGGGTGAAAGCCGTCTACAGCAAAGCCACTGGATACTTGCTGCAGACGGTCGCTGCAGCGAACCGCTCAAGGCGCGCCGGACAATCCGCTCGACGCCAAGGCCGCCCATACGGCTGCGCAGGTGAGTGACGCCGTGGCGGCCACGGCGATCCAACCGTTGACAGACAGCAAACGCAGGTGTCGTCCCGAGGTCCTTGATCCTGTCGGCTTCATGGTCGGCCCCTCCCTACGACCGTCTAAGGCTGTCGAGATCGTGGGTCACTTACATATGAGGACTGCGGGCGTCACGACTGCGGGTTGAATGGCTAGGCCCTCGGCCGCATAGCCGCCACGCCCGTCGATCGATTATCAAGGCGCGTGGTGGACCAGCGCCCAGCTCGCGCCGCCGAGCGCTCCGAGCATCAGCGCCAGGGTGGCCAAGCCCTGCACGGCGAAGCCGGTGGTGCGGGTCGCCGGATCGCGCGCATAGGCGCGGGCGTAGATCACCCGCCCCACGATCCAGGCGACGCCGAGCGCCGCCGCCAGCCGGGAGTCGACATAGACGCCGAACAGCCACAGGCAGGGCAGATAGATCACCAGCCATTCCAGGGTGTTGGCCTGGACGCGGACCAAGCGCTCGAACTCCGGATGGCCGGTCATCGCGGGGGCGGCCACTCCGTGGCGGCTGCGCCCGCGGCCGACCTGGAAGCCGGTGGCGACGTAGAAGATCAACGAGGCGATCGTGACGATCGCGACCCAGGCGTCCATGCGGCCCTCCAGCGGCTATTCGGCCAAGCTAGGCCAAGCCGCAGGCCAGGAGAAGAGCGCCCAACACCGCTCTAACGCTTCGCCGCCCTTCGATCCTCCCACGCCAGCGCGCTCGCCACGATGGCGTCGAGTTCGCCGTGGCGGGGAGTCCATTCGGGGAGTTCCACGCGCAGCCGTCCGGGATCGGCGACCATGGCGGCCAGGTCGCCCGGACGCCGCGCAGCCTGGCGCACGGGCACGGGACGGCCAAGCCGGGCGAAGCTGGCCAGCACCTCGCGCACCGAAGCGCCGCGTCCGTAGCCGCAGTTGGCCAGCAGCGAGCCGCCCCCCTGCTCCAGCCGCCGCAACGCGCAAACATGCGCGGAGGCCAGGTCGGCGACGTGGATGTAGTCGCGCACGCAGGTGCCGTCGGCGGTCGGATAGTCTGTCCCGAACACCTCCAGCGGCGCAACCCGCTGCGCCGCGGCGCGGGCCGCGGCGGTGATCAGGTGGGTCGCGTCGGGCGAGGGCGGCCCGGTTCGCCCGAGCGGATCGGCCCCCGCCACGTTGAAATAGCGCAAGATGACGTAGCGCAGCCCGTGCGCCGCCGCGGCGTCGGCGATGATCCGCTCGCCCATCAGCTTGGAGGCGCCATAGGGGGTCAGCGGGTCGGTCGCCGCAGCCTCGTCCACCCGCCCGCTCGAGCTCGGCGCATAGACCGCGGCGGTGGAGGAGAAGACCAGCGCGCCGACGCGCTCCGCCACGCAGGCGCCCACCACCGCGAGCGCGCCGCCGACGTTGTTGGCGTAGTAGGCCAGCGGCCGCTGCAGCGACTGCGGCACGAGCGTGCTGCCGGCCATGTGCACCACCGCCGTCACGCCGTGCTCGCGGATGGGGCGGCGCACCGCCGCCTCGTCGGTCACGTCGGCGTGGATG
>CAXTUT010000095.1:0-7864 GCA_964247465.1 uncultured Caulobacteraceae bacterium
TCGTCATCTACACCAAGCCGTTTTGCCCCTACTGCTCGCGGGCGATCAAGCTGCTGCGCGACAAGGGCGTGGCCTTCGACGAGATCGAGGACGCCGCCTTCGACGCGGCCAAGAAGCGCGCCATGGTGCAGCGGGCCGGCGGCCGCGCCACCTTCCCCCAGATCTTCGTCGGCGAGCGTCACGTGGGCGGCTGCGACGACCTCATGGCGCTGGAGCGGCGGGGCGAGTTCGACAAGCTGCTGACGGCGTGAGCGCGGCGTCGCCCGACGTCCGCGTCGCCCTGGTCCAGCTGCGCACGCCCAACACGCCCGCCGCCGCCCTGGCCCACGTGGCGCCCCTGGTGCGCAAGGCCGCGGCCAAGGGCGCAAAGCTGGTGCTGACGCCTGAGGCGACCAACGTGGTCCAGCGCGACCGCATCGAACTGCTCGCCCAGCTCCGCCCGCTGGAGCAGGACGTCGTGGTCGCCGGCCTGCGCGACCTCGCCGCCAAGCTGTCGGTGGAGGTGCTGGTCGGCTCGGCCCTGGTGCGGCGCGAGGACGGCGCGCTGGCCAACCGCTCGGTCCTGATCGGGGCGGACGGGGCGGTGCGCGCCACCTATGACAAGATCCATATGTTCGACGTCGACCTGCCCAACGGCGAGCGCTATCGCGAATCCTCCGCCTACACCCCGGGCGAGGTGGCGGTGGTGGCCGGCTGCGCGGCGGGGCGGCTGGGCTTCAGCGTCTGCTATGACCTGCGCTTCCCGGCGCTGTACCGCGCGCTGGCGAGCGCGGGCGCGCAGGTGATCGCCGTGCCGTCGGCCTTCACCCGCCCGACCGGCGAGGCGCACTGGGAGACGCTGCTACGCGCCCGCGCCATCGAGACCGGCGCCTACGTCCTGGCGCCGGCCCAGGGCGGCGTGCACGCCGACGGGCGGGGCACCTGGGGCCGCAGCCTGGTGGTGGCGCCCTGGGGCGAGGTGACGGCCAGGCTCGACCACGACGATCCCGGCGTGCTGATGGCCGACCTGGACCTCGCCAAGGTCGATGCGGCGCGCGCGGCGGTGCCCTCGCTCGCCAACGCCCGCAGCTTCCGCCCGCCCGAATTGGCGGGGATGGGCGCGCCGGCATGATCCGCTATGCGCTGCTGTGCGAGCACGAGCACCCGTTCGAAGCCTGGTTCGGCTCGTCGTCCGACTACGACGACCAGGCCGCGCGCGGCCTGGTGGAATGTCCCTACTGCGCCAGCCGCACGGTGCGAAAGCAGATCATGGCCCCCGCCGTCGCCGGCACGAAGCGCGAGCCCGGCGGCCCGTCGCCCGAGCAGGCGGCGCAGATGCGCTCCATGATGATGGAGGCGGCGGGCAAGGTGCGGGCCCATGTGGAGAGCAACTTCGACTACGTCGGCGACACCTTCGCGCGCGAAGCCCGCGCCATCCACGAGGGCCGCTCCGAAGAGCGCGGCATCTACGGCGAAGCCACCCCGCGCGAGGTCAAGTCGCTCGTGGAAGACGGCGTGAAGGTTGCCCCCCTGCCGCCTGCGGCTGCGCCGAAGCCGAAAGAGCAGCTGAACTGAAGGGGGAGGGGAGTGAACCCGCGCGTCTCAGCTAGGGTGGAGGGCCGCCGATCGGGCCTGACGCAGGATGATCTTCACCTTAGGCCAGCGCTTACGGATCAGGCCGATGATGCGCGCCACCTCTTCGACCGAGCCAGCGGCGGCGTCGATGTCGGCCTTTCTCGGCTTGGCGCAGAGCAGGTCCTGCCCACAGAAGATGTAGAGCGGCAGGTAGCAGTAGCTATCATAGTCGCCGTGGAAGAAGCGGCCCTCCTGGTGGCCGTGGATCGGATCGTCGGTGGCGTCCAAGTCCAAGATGAACCGCCCCAGGAGCGCGCGGAGCAGGGGATCGTGGCGAAGCTGGTCATGGTCGACCAGGTCTCGTAGCCAGGCACAAGCCGAATACCCGCTGACCCACCAAGGTGCGCACGTCATGCACCGTCCGGGTCGGATCGCGACCATCCACAAAGCAGCGGGTGAAGCGATCCAGCAGGCCTATGGCCTTGTCGGTGGCCGACAGCAGCACCGCGCCTGCATCCGTCGTCAGCCGTCCACCATCGAAAGCGCCCACAACTTTCCGCCCGCAGGCCGCTCCCAAATCTAGCGAATCCGGGACACACTGTTGGGGCATAGGGGAACTCCTGCGAACGGGCATCTCTTTGTTGCAGAGGAACTTTCCCTGATCCTCAGCCCTATGCGACCCGCCCCGGCGAGAAATCCGGGCTAGAGAGGAAGATGGTCGCGTTCCGCGACGAGGTCACGCGCACGGCCGGCCCAAACGCCGACCTAGTGCGGAGTATCCGAGGGCGCTGTGGCGCGGGCCGAGAGAAGCCTTTCCGCGCAGCAAGACCGCTGCTTTCGACGGGGAGGTCTGGGTCAAGACCGACGAGGTCGCCGCCTTCGTCGCGGCTGCGCGAGCGGCTGGGCTCGATGTCTCGTCATCTCGTGCTCGACGACCTTCCGCCGGCGATGGCGGCGGCCGATCTCAGCCTGCTGACGACACACCATAATGTCGCGCAGCGGTACTTCTCGACACTCGAGGCGACGAGCGCCGCGGCCGCCTTGGCCGCTCGGATGTCGGCGCAGGTGTGGGGTGCCTATGGTTTCATATCTAACGGTGCGGCGGCGAGCGGTCGCTTATCCGCCGCGGGCCATTGCTCGCGAGAGCGTTCCCGCTTCCCCAGCCAGGAAACCGCGGTCCGCGTCGCCGGAACCGCCCGCGTGCCCGCCGTCCAGACCGCCGCGCCATTGGGAACTCAGACTGGGCGGGGAGCTGATGGCCGACCTGGCCTTCAAAGGCTATGAGACGCCATGGATCGACGTATCTTTGAGCGGGCGCCCGCCTTCGCCTTCGTACGGCGATGGTTTGAAGACCCGGATCTGACGACGAATGACGACGCCGAGATCGATCGCGTTTTCGAGGAGGTGAGGCGTCGCGGCGGCTTCTCGCTTCATCCGGACGGTGAGCCGCCCACGCAGCAGTTCACCCTGACAAACGTGAGCGAGCAAGACGCCAACCTTCGCTACTGATCAAAATAGGCGCATGAAGGCTGAACAGAAAACCCAGTTTGAACAGACCTGTGCGTCGCTCGATTACGTCGCGAACGCGGCTCGGCATCGGCTCGAGCCCCTCGGTATTTCCGTAGCGGACACCTCTCACCGGGTCAGTCCGGATTGGTCGACGCCAGTCGCTAGTTGGAGCGTCGACTACTCACGCACGGTCGTCGTTCCACCGTATACCGCGCGGAGCTCAGCTCGGATCCTGTTCGCCCTCTCGGCGCAGGACGGCGTGACACCGGAGTGGGAGGCGACTTGGCGATCGGAAACCTGGGCGGGCTCCAGTCCAAACCTCCACACCGCGCAAGGCGCGGCGAAGATCGGTCCGGAGGTCCTCACCTATGGCTCCTACGAACGCCTTGTGCTGGCGCTGCTGCGGCGGGCGGCCAAATCCTTGCCTGAGGTCTTAGACGACGCGCTTGAGCCACCCTGGCCAGAGCTGCCTGGGGAGGTGGATCACCTCGTCGAGGTCAAGGCCTTTCACAAGACGATGATCGAGCCTTGGACTGGACCACCGATCGGGTGTTCGGCCTCCCAGATTACGGCCCTGGAGTCACGTATAGGCCGGCCTCTGCCGCTCGCTTATAAGCAGTATCTCGGTTTCATGGGCGCCGACCATAGGGGCGTGTTCATCGGAAGCGACTGGTTCATAGAACATGCCCAATTGAACGTTATTGACGCCGCTCTCGCCTACATGGACGTCGATTACACCCCGTCCGGAGACACACTGACGTTCATGTCGCACCAGGGTTACATTCATGGTTGGATGGACTTGCCCTGTGCGTCAGACGATCCATCCGTGCATTTTTATAATGAGTCTGCTGACGACAAGCAGGTGAATATACATCTTCGTTTTACCGATCTGCTGTTGGCTGAGTTGCGGCACATGAGCTATTTCACTCGCAGGGTGCGAGCTCGCATCATGCCCGAGGACTAGCGTGAGGGACTTACGGAACTATCCAATCACCTACGACGAGATCCACGCTTGCCTGCAGAGCCTCGCCGGCTCAATCCGTGACGAGGGCCGTAGAGGCGACATTCGTCCTATGCTCTTGAGGGAAGCTGCCAAGATCGTCGCTGCGCAGCGCGAGGCGGAGCCTGAGCGCTTTACCTCCAGCCGAAGCCAATCTCCGTCTGTTCCGCCGCTCCTTTCCCCCGAAGAAAGAGAGACTTAAGTCCCGTCCCGTTTGCGGGCTCCGGGTAAAACTCGCGACCGCAGCCAGCAACAAGTCGGACCGGGGAAGGACAAAGTGAAGCGCGAAGGACACAAGGTCAGGACCGCGCGGCCGAGATACCCTTCACGGCTCCTCCAGACGCAACGTAGTACCCGGCGTGAAGGTCGCTTGCAACAGACCAGCCATGCGGCCAGGCGCTCGACTGTGGCCCGCAGGGGCGTGGTGAAGCTTGACAGGGGTGCGGGCTCGCCAAACATCAGGCGCTCAGAGCCTTGAAGCGCAGCCTCGTCTACCGTCCGGCCAAGCCGGACGTAGGTGGATGAGGAGACGTAATGTGCTGCCTTCAAGCCGATCAGCAAATGGCTGAGCGAACCAGATGTCACGTCTTAGCCCAGCTCGTTCATCTTATCCTCAAGTGACATTGCAGGCCCCTACAAGATGGCGTCAGGCGCTGGCGCCTTGTCCCAGAAAGCCTAGTCCGAGGCTCTGCATGCGGGAATGTTGAGCCTGGAATGCAGAGATTAGATCTACCCCGCATTGGATCAGCGGCAGGCGACGGCTACCCGCTTCCAGCCCCGCCCGTGCCGCCTTCAAGGCCTGCAGTTCTCGCGCCGCCCCGTCAGCCTTATTGATTGCCCCAATAAGCTTTTGCTGCACAACGACGCGTCCCGGCTGGCTGATCTCGTGCGCCAGCTTCTTTTGCAACTGATTGACCAGCTTGTTGGAGCGAGCGACCGTCTGAGATTGTTTGAGTATCTCGTGCGCATGCTGCTCTGCAACGGAGTCGACCCGTCGGCCCGTGACGTACAGGCTTACATTGGAGGTCTGGTCGATGCCAACCGCCGCCAAGTTCTCCTCCGAATGATCAACCGCCACGGACGCTACGCCGTATAACGTGGAGATGGCCATGCCTGCGCCTGCCTGCGTGGCTGCGGTGGCGCCGCCGGCAAGAAAAGCGGGCGCCGCACCGAGAGAGAGTACGCACACGCCGACGGCCAGCGACACCTCGCAAACCAAGATCGTGTCGGAGAGCACGGTCGCCACCTCCGTGGCGGCGCGGGCGACATCGGCATTATGGTTGCGCAGCGCCGTATAGGCCGCCACCACTTGCCGCTGCGCATCAAGGCGCAGCGCGTGCATGGACGTGGTGTAGGCCTTGGCTGCTTTCGGCCCGCGCTCATTTAAAATGAGCATGAACTCATCCTGCATCGAAGACGCCCAATTGTCGGCGTTCCTGCATATTCGGACGGGATCAGAGGCGTCCGTCGTGATCTTGGCGCGATCAAAGTAACCAACCACGTTGCTCACCAAATCGTTGTCAAAGGCAGAGACTTCAAGATTGTTGATCCCCTGAGCCCGGGCCCGCCACCAGCCAGCATCCAGGAACATCTTTGCCATACGGTGCTGGTGAAGGATGGCCACCCGGAAGGGGGCTTGATGATGCAGTGCGGCGGGTAGCGTCGGTGCCAACAGTCAACCTTTCCTTGCGATACGACCGATCTTAGCACGGCGATCACGATGAGATTAACGGAGCGTGAGATTTTCTGCGAACCTGCAGACGGTCGAGCCGAGGAGCTCACAAGCCGGCGAGTGGGTATGCGGGTTCGGCAGCCTGGCGGGCGCTGTTTGGTTAATTTCCGATGGCGGGCGATAGGAAGCCGTCAAATGAACGCGGAGCGGGGTCACAGCGGAAGGAGTCGTATCGTTTGGGGGCGGTGTTTTGGCTGCCTGGGCGCGGATTAGGCTGACGCCAGGTCGCAGGTCCAGCTCCGACGAATGTCGTCTTGCCTCTTCGAATAGCTAGAGGGAGCGGCATGTCGCCTATGGGCGCAACCTCGCCAACCGTTAACCCGGATCTCAGAGGGACGGTCGCCGCACCGCCTTAGACCTAACCGCCTCAGACGTCTTTGGCGCTATCGCCGCCGGTAACTTGGTACTCAGCGCCGGTCACCATTGCAGCGGCGTCGGACGCCAGGAACACGGCTACAGGCGAGATATCGTCGGGTTGAAGCCAGCCAACTTTGAGCGGCACGGTGGGCGCGCGGTTGTCCCAAGCTTGCTGCGGTGTCGGGTTCTGCGGCGGTGTCACACCCTGTTCGGCCATCGAGTTCCGTAACCGAGTCTCATAGCGGGTAAGCGGGGTGTCGACTAAGCCAGGCAGCAGCGCATTCACAGTAATGTTGTATTCGCCTAACTCCATAGCAGCAGACTTCATCAGCCCGATGATCCCCCATTTAGAAGCCGAATAGCTGGCGGCGTTCTTAGTGCCGTGCAAACCCTGCATCGACGACAGCACGATAATACGCCCCTTTCGGCGCGCGACCATCTTTGGTGCGAAAGCGCGGATGGTGTTAGCCGTGCCGTTCAGGTTATTGTCGATTACATCCCGCCAATCTGCGTCATCCATCTCCAGCAGCGGCTTCCAGCGCTGGATAGCGGCGTTTGCGACCACAATATCAATCTTGCCGTGACCGGCCTCCATTTGGTCGGCGATGCGGCGCAACGCGGCAATATCGCGGATGTCGGCCTGGATTGCGTCGGCTCGACGTCCGTAAGCGCGGCACTGGCTGACCGTTTCGTCAAGCTCCGCTCGCGTGGCGGGCTCAGCGTTGGAGGCGGTGGAGACCGGACCACAGATGTCGAGGACCACCACATCGGCGCCGTTGGCGGCAAACTCCACCGCAATAGCTCGCCCAATGCCGCGGGCGGCGCCAGTGACCAAGGCGACCTTGCCCTGCAGCGTTGAACCGCGACCGGGAATAACTGGCCCCGCTGACTTCTCGGGCGGCGGCTCGGGCACCGGGTCACCGTTCAGCTCTCGCGGGGCCGTCTGGGTCTGGGTGGCCAGGGCAGCCGCCCCAGCTACACTGGGCAAAGCCGCTCCCGCCGCCGCTATTCCGCCGCCGATGATCATTGCACGGCGCACGTGGTCCGCCCGGTCGGGATCCGCCATCTTATCCTCCGTCGTCGATTGGCAACCGACGGCCTCGTGAAAAAGTTTCGCCGGCGTCCAGGAGTCCTCTGGAGGTTAGCTTCGGACGCTGGTGCAGGAGTGGGTGCCCTTATCGATCTCGAACCGGAGGCGTACGGCGCCCACAGCCTGCGCCGGACAAAGGTCGCCATGTTGTACAAGAAGACCGGCAACCTGCGCGCCTGCCAGCTGCTGCTCGGACATCGCAAGCTGGAGTGACGCGGGTGGATGCGGCGCTCTCGGGCTCGCGCGCCTACACCAGTTGGTACGGCGACATCGTGGTCAGCAGCCAGAGCACGGGCGACACGTTGCAGAAGTTCCTGTTCCACGAGCGCGTGCACCAGATGCTCACCCCCAAGCTCTACCTCCTGCGCGACGTCCGCGTGGAGATGGGGGTGGGTAGCTACACCGGCTCTTCGTTATGGCGCTGGCTGGAGGAGATGCTGGCCTACACCGTGGGCTATGGACGCATGGGCGATTGGGCCAAGATGTTCGAGTCGATCAGCTTTCCCACACGCTACGGCTATGTCTACTGGATGAAAGCCGGGTCCAACCCGAAGATGGCGGTTTGGGGCGGGCGCGGTATCGTGCCGGAAGGCGCGGGCCTGCTGGCCACGGCCCTGATGAT
>CAXTUT010000096.1:0-7861 GCA_964247465.1 uncultured Caulobacteraceae bacterium
GGCCGTAGACCGTCTCGGTCGGCACGATCACCAGTTCGCCGCGGGCGAGCGCGCGCGCGGCCGCCGCGACGTCGGCGCTCACTTGGCCTTCTTGGCCAGCAGCTTCATGGAGACCTGGACGAAGGGCTCGACGGGCGCAGGCGAGCGGAACGGCCCCTCGCCGATGCCGAAGGTACGGCGGTCCAGCGTCAGGGTGGCGTCCATCTTGCCGGTGTCGTGGCTGATGTTGACGGTGAACGGCGCCGTGGTGCGCCACATGACGCCGCGGATGTGGACGTCGACGGCGGCCTGGAAGCGCCCCGGACCCGTTTGGGTGATGGAACGGGTGACCAGGGTCGCCTGGGGGTAGGCGGTGGTGGCCAGCCACTCCGAATTGGGCAGGGCGGCGTCCTTGATCGGCTGGCCGGTGAGCGCGGAGCTCGTCTCCACGGTGATGGTGGCGCGCGAGCCGGCGAGGTTGCGCGGGTCGAAGGCGATCTGGGCGTCCCAGTCGCGGAACACGCCGTCGAAGGGCGCGCCGTTCATGGTGGCGCGGAAGGCGAGGCGGGAGGCGGCCTTGTCCAGCGTCCATACCGGCGCGGCCTGGCGCACGACGGGGCTGGCGCGCGGCGTGCGTTTGACCGGGGTGACGATCGAACTGGAAGAGGCTTGGGGGCTCGGCTTGGGCGGCGCAGCCGGCGCGGGCGCGTGGACGCTGGAGGGCGCCTGCGCAGGCGGGTGCGCGGGCCGCAGGACCAACGCCGCCACGACAAGGATCGCCGCCCCTGCGACGACCAGACTGGCGAACAGCGTCTTCCTCAAGCGGCGTGTCCCTCCCGTCCAAGCCTGTCAGTATCATCCGAACATGCGGCGCTCAGATTGCCAACGTGATAGATTGAGCGACGCGGTCGCGCGAACTACTTCCGGAACTCGGTCTCGATGGCTACGCTCACCTCGTCGCCAGCCAGCGGAATGTACCGACTCGCGCCGAAATCCGACCGGCGCACCGTGGCGTCGGCGGAAAAGCCCATTCGCACGACATGGTCGGGACCCGTCCCAAAGCCATTGAAAACCACATCCAGGGTCACCGGATGGGTCTGGCCGTGCATCGTCAGATCGCCCACGACCTGGCCGCGCCCCTCAGGTCCCGGCTTCACGGCGGTGGAGACGAAGCGGATCAGCGGATACTTCGACGCCTCCAGCACCTGCTCGGCGATCTGGCTGTTGAACGCCGCATCGCCGGTGTCCACAGACTTGGCCTCGATCTCCACCTGCAGCTTGGCGCTCTCCGGGTGGGCGGGATCGAAGCTGTAGCTCCCGCGCACCGAGTCCAGGCGCAGGGTGTAGGCCGACAGCCCCAGGTGGAAGACCTTGAGCGTGACGCTCGTGTGCGCCGGATCGAGCGCATAGGTCGCCGCCGGGGCCGCGGCGTAGTCGGTGGACACCGCCTGGGCCGCTGCGGGCGTCGCGGCCGCGGCGGTGAGCATGAGACACAGGGCGGCGGCGGGAGTGGTTCGGATCATGCGGTCTCCGGCGCCGACCGCATGGCGTGCGCGTCCTGCGGGTGGCGTGCGATTACGGGCGTGAAGCGCGGCCGTTTGAGGGCGGAGGCTTAGACCTGCGCCAGCATGTAGTCCGCCGAGGAGACCTCGAAGGCGCCGCCGTCCTCCACGTTCAGCGTCTCCACGACACCGTCCTTGACCACCATGGAATAGCGCTGGGACCGCGGACCCATGCCGAACTTGGAGGCGTCCATCTCCAGCCCGAGCGCCTTGGCGAAGCCGCCGTTGCCGTCCGCCAGCATCAGGATCGTGTCGCCGGCGTTCTGCGATTTGGCCCAGGCGTCCATGACGAAGACGTCGTTGACCGAGACGCAGGCGATGGCGTCCACGCCTTTGGCTTTCAGATCCTGCGCCTTGTCGAGGAAGCCCGGCAGGTGGCGAGCCGAGCACGTCGGGGTGAAGGCGCCGGGCACGGCGAACAGCGCCACGGTCTTGCCGCCGAACACCTGCGCGGTCGTGCGCGGCTGGGGACCTTCGGCCGACGGCGTCATGAAGGTGGCTTCGGGCAGGGTGTCGCCGACCTTGATGGTCATGGTGCTCGTCTTCCTTGTGGTCCGCGGCCAATACGGCGAGCCGTCGCGCCCGGCAAGCCGGGGTCCACGCTTGCATCGCGCGCGCGCTCGCCCATGATAGGACCATGACCGACTTAGAGGGCTCAGAGGGCGACTTCCTGGCCGGCCGGCTGCTGATCGCCATGCCCGGAATCGGCGACCCGCGGTTCGAGCGCGCGGTCATCTTGATGTGCGCCCACTCCGCCGACAACGCCATGGGCGTCACGGTGAACCATCCGGTGGACGGTCTGTCGCTCGGCGACCTGCTGGAGCGTCTGGGCGTCAAGCCTCAGGTCAACCGCCAGGCCCAGGCGGTGCTGGCCGGCGGCCCGGTGGAGCGGGAGCGCGGCTTCGTTATCCACACGGCCGACTACGCCACCAGCGACAGCACCGTGCCCGTCAACGAGGAGATATCGCTCACGCCCACCCGCGAGGTGCTGGAGGCCATGGCGGACGCGGAGCGCGGGCCGCGCCAGTCGATCCTGGCGCTCGGCTGCGCCACCTGGAGCGCCGGCCAGCTGGAGCAGGAGATCCGCGAGAACGTCTGGCTGGCCTGCGAGGCGGACGAGAGCCTGATCTTCGACGAGCAGCACGAGACCAAGTGGACCCGTGCTCTGGCCAAGATCGGCGTGCGCCCCGACCACCTCTCCGCCCAGACCGGCAGCGCGTGACGACCCGTTCGCTCTGAGGCGAGGGCAGGGTCAGAGCCCTTCGTCTTCCCTCACCAGGCCGAACAGCAGGTGGTCGCGCCAGTGGCCGTCGATCTTCAGATAGCCGCGGGCGCGGCCCTCCAGCTCAAATCCCGCCTTCAGCAGCAGGCGGCGCGAGGCGTCGTTGTCGGGACAGCAGGCGGCTTCCAGCCGATGCAGGCCCAGCCGGCCGAAGGCGAAGCGCGCCACCGCCTGCACCGCCTCCAGCGTGTAGCCGCGCCGGGCGTGCCGCTCCCCGATCCAGTAGCCCAGCGTGCCGGTCTGGGCCACGCCTCGCAGTACGTTTCGCAAGGTGATTCCGCCGACCAGGGCGTTGTCGCTGCGGCGGAAGACGAAGAAGGCGTGGCCCTGGCCCAGGTCCTGATCGCGCTGGTAGAGCGCCAGTCGCCGCCGGAACGCCGTCCGCGTCAGGTCGTCGGACGGCCAGCTCGGCTCCCACGGCTGGAGGAAATTGCGGCTATCGTGACGCAGCGTGGACCAGGCGGGAAAGTCGCCCATGCGCGGGCTGCGCAGGCGGATGCGCTCCGCCTCCACCGCGAACCCGGACTCTGCTGACATCCAGTCGAGCACCGCCATCGGTAAATCAGACTACAGCATTTCGCGCTCGCGTGCGCGCGCTTCCTGCAGGCCGCGGCGGGCCAGGGCGTCGGCGCGCTCGTTCATGGGATGGCCCGCGTGGCCCTTGACCCAGCGCCAGGCGACCTGGTGGCGCGCCCGCGCGGCGTCCAGCTCTCGCCACAGGTCTTCGTTCTTGACGGGCTTCTTGTCGGCGGTCTTCCAGCCGCGCGCCTTCCAGCCCGCAAGCCATTCCGTAATCCCCTGGCGCAGGTACTGGCTGTCGGTATGCAGTTCCACCTTGCAGGGCCGGGTGAGCGCCTCGAGCGCGCGGATGGCGGCCATCATCTCCATGCGGTTGTTGGTGGTGTGGGCCTCGCCGCCGCAGAGCTCGCGCTCCTTGCCTTTGGCGGTCAGGATCGCGCCCCAGCCGCCGGGGCCCGGATTGCCCGAGCAGGCGCCGTCGGTGAAGATGATGACGTCGTCGTTCATGAGGCGAACAGGTCGTCCTTGCGGGCGCGGAAGACCGCGAGGCGGGCTTCATACTCCATCGGGTCCTTGGGCCGCACCAGCGCGCCCGGCGGCGTAGCGCCCCAGTCCGCCAGCCGGGTCAGGAAGAACCGCATGGCCGCCCCCCTCGCCAGCGTCGGCAGCGCGGCGCGTTCCCCCGCCGACAGCGCCCGCACGCTCTCATATCCCGCGATCATCGCCGCCGCGCACGACGGCTTGAAGCGCCCGTCGGGCTCGAAGGTCCAGGCGTTCAGGCTGACCGCCAGGTCGTAGGCCAGGGCGTCGGTGCAGGCGAAGTAGAAGTCGATGGCGGCGCAGAACCGCTCGGCGATGAAGAAGACGTTGTCGGGGAAGAAGTCGGCGTGGATCGAGCCGCACGGCAGGTCCATCGGCCAGGCCGCCTCGAGCGCCGCAAGATCGGCCGAGATGTCAAAGGCCAGCCCGGCGCGCAGCCCGTCAGCCGCCGCCTCCAAGCCGTCGAACAGCGCGCGCCAGGCGGCTTGGCCCAGGGCGTTCTCGCGCTCGCCCGAAAATCCCTGGCCGGCCAGGTGCAGCCGCGCCAGCCCGACGCCGGCTTCTCGGCAGTGCTCCGGCGCCGGGTGCTGGACCGACACGCCGCTGAGGAAGCTGACCAGAGCGGCGGGGCGCCCACGCACCGTCTTCAGCATGGCCCCCGTGCGGTCGGCCATGGGCGTGGGGCAGGGGAAGCCCGCCGCAGCCAGCCAGCGCATCAGGCCCAGGAAGTAGGGCAGCTCATGCGCCCGCACCCGCCGCTCGTAGAGCGTCAGGATGAACCGGCCCCGCTCGGTCTCCAGCAAGAAATTGGAGTTCTCCACCCCTTCGGCGATGCCCTTGCACGATATCGCCTGGCCCAGATCGAAGTCGGCCAGCAGCGTTGTCAGGTCGTACTCGTCGACAGAAGTGTAGACGGCCATGACGGGTCCAAGCGCGCGTGAGGGACTCAGGTCGAAGATGGGCGAAGCGTAGGGCGAGCGTCAACGTGCTTCAGGCGCGCCGCCTTGCAGACTTGGATCGCGGCCGTCGCCACGGTCGCGAATGCGAGACGTTCTGAACTGTCGATGCAAGTGTTTCGCAAGTGCGATGCTGGCCCGATGTTGAGAGGTGTTCGCACTGGACTTGGCGGAACCGGGTGCGCATCTTGTCGTTCAGATCGCGTGGATCATACGGGAGATAACACCATGTCGGCTGGTCTTCATACGGAGCAGACGTCTTGCGCAAGCTGCACCTTCTTCGACGTCGCCAAGATGGATGACAATGGCGTTTGCCGCCACAACCCGCCCACGGGCGGGAACGGCCATACGGCCTGGCCGTCAGTGAGCGCGCGTGACTGGTGCGGCCAGTTCGTATTCGACGGACAGGGTCGTGGCGACCGGAAGGCGGCCTAAGCGGGCTAGCCAAAAGCGGTGCGGCATCCGCCGCGCCGCTCGATCCGTTCACAGCCCATGCAACGCTCTAGCTCGACAGAACGGAGCGCGAACGCTAGGGTTGTTGCGTGGTGAGTCTGACGCTTCGGCGTAAGTTGGAAATCCTGAGCGACGCGGCGAAGTACGATGCATCGTGCGCTTCGAGCGGCGGCCCCAAGCGTAGCTCCAAAGATGGACGCGGGATCGGATCGACCGATAGCGGCATGGGCGTCTGCCATGCCTTCACACCCGATGGCCGCTGCGTGTCCCTGCTGAAAATCCTGCTGACCAACTTCTGCGTCTACGATTGCGTCTACTGCGTGAACCGGGTGTCCAGCAACGTGACGCGGGCCCGGTTCTCGGTGGAGGAGGTGGTCCAGCTCACACTGGATTTCTACAAGCGCAACTATATCGAGGGACTGTTCCTCTCCTCCGGCGTAATCAAGTCGGCCGACTTCACCCAGGAAGAGCTCAACCGCGTCGCCAAGACCCTGCGCGAAGTGCATGACTTCCGCGGTTATATCCACTTGAAGCTGGTGGCGGGATGCAGTCCCGAGCTCGCCGTGGCGGCCGGACTCTACGCCGACCGCCTGTCGGTCAACATCGAGCTGCCAAGCGACGCGACCCTGAAGGAACTCGCGCCGGAGAAGCGGCCGGAAGACATAAAGCGCGCCATGGGGGCCGTGCGGCTCGGCATCGACGGCGCGGGCGAGGCGAGCCATACCGGCCGCCGGGCGCCCGCTTTCTCACCCGCCGGCCAGAGTACTCAGATGATCGTGGGGGCGGACGCCTGCACCGATGCGCAGGTGCTCACGCGGTCAGAAAGCCTCTACGGCGGCTATGGGCTGAAGCGGGTCTACTATTCCGCCTTCAGCCCCATCCCCGACGCCAGCGAGGCCCTGCCGCTCAGTCGGCCGCCGTTGATGCGCGAGCACAGGCTGTACCAGGCCGATTGGCTGATGCGCTATTACGGCTTCTCACGGGCGGAGATCGTCTCGGCCGCGCCGGACGGCATGCTCGACCTGACGCGCGATCCCAAGCTGATGTGGGCGCTGGCCAACCGCGACCGCTTCCCCGTCGACGTGAACCGCGCCGAGCGCGAGATGCTGCTGCGCATCCCGGGGTTGGGCGCCAAGTCGGTGGATACGCTGATCGCGGTGCGAAGGATCAAGGCGATCCGGCTGGAGGACCTGCAGCGTCTCGCCAAATCGATCAAGCGGCTGCAGCCGTTCGTGATCACCGCCGACTGGCGGCCGGCGGCGGTGGACGAGCGGCTGGCGGACGTCGCGCCGCCGGCGGAGGCGCCGCGACAGCTAAGCCTGTTCTGATGCCTGAAGTGGCCTATGACGCCCATTTCCCTCCCTCTCCCGCACGGAAAGAGGGGCGCATGATGTACGCCGTGCGCCTCGCCTCCGAGGTCGACTTCGACGGTTGGCGCGACGCCGCGCGCAGGCTTCGGTTGGCCGACGTCGCGCCCTGCGAGGTGGTCTGGCGCGTGGGCGAGGAGGCCGGCCTGTTCGATGGGGCCGAGCCGCCGTCGCCGCCTCCGGACGCTGGCTTCTCCGCCCCGCGCGCGTTCGTGGAGCTGGCGCGCGACGTGATCCTGCATCGCGACCCGGCGCGCTTCGACCGGCTCTACCGCCTGCTGTGGCGGCTGAAGGACGAGGCGCAGCTGATGGAGCTCGCCACCGACGCCGACGTCGCCCCCGCCCGGCTGATGAGAAAGCAGGTGCGCGACGCGGAGCACAAGATGCACGCCTTCCTGCGCTTCCGCCGCGCCGACGACACGGGCGATCCGGACGCGGTGGAGACCTACGTCGCCTGGTTCGAGCCCGCCCACCATGTGGTGCAGCGCGGCGTGGACTTCTTCGTCCACCGCATGGCCAACCTGCGCTTTTCCATCCTGACGCCGGAGGTCTGCGCCCATTGGGATGGCGAGCTGACGTTCTCCCCCGGCGTGGACGGCAGCCAGGCGCCGGCCGAGGACGCGCTGGAAGACGACTGGCGGGTCTATTTCGCCTCGATCTTCAACCCGGCTCGCGTGAATGCGCAGCTGATGACCCAGCACATGCCGCGCCGGTACTGGAAGGACATGCCCGAGGCCAGGCTCATCCCCGAGCTGGTCTCCAAGGCGAAGGGAAGGACAGACGCCATGGTGCAGGCCGCGCCCACCGAACCCTCAGCCCGCGTGCGCCGTCGCGCCGCGCCGGCCGAGTCGCCGCCCCTGGCTGCGGACGAAGCGCCTGCCGACCTTGCAGGGGTGGCCCAGGCGCTGCAGGCCTGCCGACGCTGCGAGCTGTGGGCCAACGCCACCCAGGGCGTGGCGGGGGAGGGGCCGGCCGATGCGCCGCTGATGTTCGTGGGCGAGCAGCCGGGCGACATGGAGGACCTGAAGGGGAGGCCGTTCGTCGGCCCCGCCGGCCAGCTGTTCAACCGCGCGCTGGCTGAAGCCGGCGTGCCGCGCGAGGCGACCTACGTCACCAATGCGGTCAAGCACTTCAAGCACGAGCCCCGCGGCAAGCGCCGCATCCACGCCAAGCCCAACGCCGGCGAGGTCAAGGCCTGCCGCT
>CAXTUT010000097.1:0-7829 GCA_964247465.1 uncultured Caulobacteraceae bacterium
CTTCATCATGGTCTCCAGGCTCCCGCTGGAGCGTGGGCTCACTCTAGGCTAGCTGCGAGACGCTGGCGAGGGCGGCGTCCGCACCGTAGGCCGCTCTGGGCCGGGAGCGGTGCTGACGAAGGCGGCGACTCCTCCTATGCAGGCGCCGCCGTCGTGGATCGCGATCCTGGCCGCGTCACCACGGCCAGGATGCGCGGTCCACCGAGAGCTTAGAAGCTAGGGAGAGGAGACGACGTGCAGACGGCGCGAACGGGCGGCGGCGATGAGGCGCAGGCGCAGGGCGGCGCGGCGCTGCAAGGCTTTGTCTTCGCCCTCTTTTTCATCTTCGGCGGGATCACCAGCCTGAACGACGTGGTGATCCCCAAGCTGAAGGCGCTGTTCACCCTCAGCTATGGGCAGGCGCTGCTGGTGCAGACCGCCTTCTTCGGAGCCTATCTGGTCGTCTCCGTTCCCGCCGCCATGCTGGTCGGGCGCATCGGCTATCTGCGCGGCGCCGCGGCGGGCCTGCTGGCCATGATGGCGGGATGTCTGCTCTTCATCCCGGCGGCGGCGTCTGCGGCCTTCCCCTTCTTCCTGCTCGCCCTGTTCGTCCTGGCGAGCGGCGTGACCCTGGTGCAGGTGGTCGCCAACCCGCTCATCTCCATGCTCGGCCAGGCCCGCACCGTCCATGCGCGCCTGACCTTCGCCCAGGCGTTCAACTCGCTCGGCACCACCGTGCTGCCGTTCGTCGGCGCGCTGCTGATCCTTGGGCCGCTGGCGAACGCGAGCGGCTCTGCGCATCGCACGGGCGAGGCGCTGTCAGCCTTTCGCCGCGAGGACAGCCAGGCCGTCGTCCGCGCCTATACCGCGCTCGCCGCCGTACTGGCGCTCGCGGCTTGGGCGGTGTGGACCCAGCGCCGCAAGCTGCCCGTGACCCGGGCGGCGTCGCGCAATCCCCTGCACGCCTTCGCCGTCCTGCGCCGGCCCCGCGTGGCGTTCGGGGCCGCCTGCATCTTCCTGTACGTGGGCGCGGAGGTGGCGGTGGGCTCGCTGCTGGTCGGCTATCTGTCCCAGCCGGACGCGCTCGGCATAAGCGTCGCCCAGGCGGGACGGCTGGTGCCCGTCTACTGGGGCGGGGCGATGGTCGGACGTTTCCTGGGCGCAGGCGTCCTGCGGCGGGCCTCGCCGGGCCTGACGCTGGCCGGCGCGGCGCTTGGGGCCATGGGGCTGCTGCTGCTGTCCGGCGGGACACAGGGCCTTGTCTGCGGCGCCGCAGTGCTGGCGGTGGGCTTCTGCAACGCCATCATGTTCCCGACGGTCTTCAGCCTGGCGTGCGAAGGGCTGGACGCGGCGGCGGCGGCGGACGCGTCGGGGATGATCTGCGTGGCCATCGTGGGCGGCGCGGTCGTGCCGCCGCTGGCGGGCCACGTGGCGGACCGGTTCGGCCTGCGCTCGGCGCTGCTCGTACCCGCCCTCTGCTACGCCGCCGTGCTCGCCTTCGGCCTCTACGCCAGCCGGCGGCGCAGGGCGCCAGCGTCCCTGACGGCCTAGCTCCGGTCGCGAGCGGTAGCCGGACGCTTCGGCCGGTCGTGCGCCACGATCTGGGTCCACGGCCTTTGCGGAACGTCTCGCCGTGCAGCATGATCGCTCCATCAGGGAGACGGCGTTGGCTTACGACGACGAGGGTGCGAGCGACCTGCTGATCACGGCGGCGAACGAGGTCCGCATCCGCCAGGACCTGGCGCTCACCGCCCTGGGCAAGCGGCCTGCGGACTGCGCCCTGCGGGTCGGGCGGCTGCTGGACGTCCACACCCGCACCTGGCTCCAGGATCAGGAGATCGTGTTCAAGGGCCGGCGCATCGCCTGGGTCGGCGACGCGGGGACGTACTCTGGCGAGGTCGGCGTGCGCGTGGACCGTGCCGCACTCTCGGCGGTTCCGGGCTTCGGCGAGGTCCACAAGCATATCGAGAGCTCCCACCTCACGCCCGAGTGGGAGGCGGCGCTGGTCCTGCCCCACGGCAACACCTGGACCTGCGAAGCCAGCCACGAGTTCTCCAACGTCGATGGCGCCCGGAACCTGGAGTTCTGGCTGGAGGCCCGGCGGCGCGGCTCGCCGCTGAAGATCTTCCCCCAGCCAGGGTCCGCCGTGCCCCCGACGGCCTACGAGTGGGGCGGCGGCTGGTACGGCCGCGACGATCAGGCCGGCTTCATGCGCGAGAGCCTGATGGTCACGGGCCTGGACGAGGTCATGGACTGGCCTGCCGTCTGGAACCCCGACAACCCGTCCTATGGGCGGCTGTGGGGCATGATCGAGGCGACCTTCGCCGCGCGCGGGGTGGTTGAGGGGCATGGCGCGGGCCTTTGCGACGCCGCCTCGATCAACGCCTTCGCCGCCGCCGGCCTGGCGTCGGACCACGAAATGCAGAGCGCGCAGGAGACCTGGGACAAGCTGACCCGCGGCCTGTTCGTCGAGCTGCGCATCTTCTCCATGACCGAGATCGTCCAGGGCCTGCTGGCGCGCGGGCTTCAGGACTGGTCCCAGGTCGCCTTCGCCACCGACGACCGCAGCGCCACCGACACCCTGGCGCTGGGGTCGAGCGACCACAACGCGCGCTTGGCGATCCGAGCCGGTCTGGCGCCGGAGATCGCGATCCAGTGCCTGACGATCAACCCGGCGCGGCACATGAGGCTGACGCCCTATGTCGGCAGCCTGTCGCCGGGCCGCTTCGGCGACGTGGTGCTGCTGTCCGACGTGGACAGCCTGGCCATCGCCGAGGTGTGGGCGGACGGCCGTCAGGTCTCGGACGGCGCGCGCTACACCCATCCCGTGCCCGATATCGCCTGGCCGACCTGGGCCACCGACACGATCCGCATCGACCGGAGCCTGAGCGCCGCCGACTTCGAGATTGCAGCCGCGCCGAAGCGCGCGACGATGAAGGCCGCGGTGATCCGGCCCTTCCACTGGGCGCCGGACTTCTACACGCTCGAGCTGCCGGTGCGCGACGGCGCGGTGCAGCGCGACCCCGCCCAGGCCGTCACCAAGTTCGCCATCGTCGACCGCTTCTCGGGCGAAGGGCGGGTGTCCAAGATGTTCTGGCGCGGCTGCGGGCCGGCCACGCCGGGGACCGCGCTGGCCTGTTCGGTCGCCCACGACAAGCACAACATCTGGGTGGTGGGTTCCTGCGACGCCGCCATGGCGAAGGCGGTGAACGCGCTGGCGCAGATGCACGGCGGCTGGGCGCTGGTGCGGGAGGGCGAGCTGGTTTCCACCGTCCGCTACGAGGTCGGCGGGCTGATGAGCTGCCGCCCCGCGCAGGCGCTCGACGCCGAGATGCAGGCGCTCTACGCCGAAGGCCGCAAGGTGGACTGGATGTACGAGCCGACCTTCCGGCCGCGCTGGGAGCCGGGCTTTCCTGAGCGGCTGATCTTTGCGACCCTGACCTGCTCCCCGTGGACCTGGGTGCTCGTGGCGCCGTGCGAGCAGGCGCCGCAGGGCTTCATCAACGTGCGGACGGGGCAAGCCCACCCGGTGGTGTGGTGAGCCTGGCGTGGACGGCGCGCCTGGAGCGCCGCTTCAAGGTCGGCGAGCGCGGCGGCTCGCTGCGCCAAGAGATCCTCGCCGGCGCGACGACCTTCGCCGCCATGGCCTACATCCTGGCCGTCAACCCGGCGATCATGTCCGCCGCCGGCATGGACCGGGCCGACCTCGTCAGCGCGACCGCGCTCGCCGCCATCTTCGGCTCGGCGGCGATGGGGCTGGCCGCCAACCTGCCGCTGGCGGTCGCGCCGGCCATGGGCTCCAACGTGATCTTCGCCTACGTGCTGGTGAAGCAGCTCGGCGTCCCCTGGCAGGCCGCCCTGGCCCTGGTCGCCCTGACCGGGGTGCTGTTTCTCGCCCTCAGTCTCTCGGGCGTGCGCGAGCGCGTCGCCAGGGACGTGCCGGAGACCCTGAAGATCGGCATCCAGGCCGCCGTCGGGACCCTGATCGTCTTCATCGGCCTGCGCAGCGCCGGCTTCGTGGTCGCCAGCCCGTCGAGCTATGTCGCCATGGGGTCGCTGCGGAGCCCCGCCGTCCTGCTCACCCTGGCCGGCGTGCTGCTGACCCTGGCGCTGGCGATCCGCAAGGTTCCCGGCGCGCTGATCGTCTCCATCGCGGCGCTGACGATCGCCGGCCTGTTCGTGCCCCTGTCGGCGGGGCGGATGGTCACGCGTCTGTCGGGCGCCCTCGTGGCGTGGCCGCGCTGGCCCAGCCACACGGCCCTGGCGCTCGACCCGCGCTATCTGTTCAGCCACGTGCTGCTGACGCTGCCTCTGCTGTTCTATTTCGTCTGCGCGGAGTTCTTCTCCACGCTCGGCACGCTCATCGGCGTCACGGGCGCGGCGAACCTGCGCCGGCCCGACGGAACGATCCCCAACGCCACCGCCGCCTTCGCCACGGACGCGACCGCCAGCATCGTCGGCCCGCTGCTCGGCACGTCCGTCGTCACCGCCTACATCGAGTCCGTCACCGGGGTGCAGGCCGGCGGCCGGACGGGCCTGACAGCGCTGATTGTGGCGGCCCTCTTCGTCGTGGCCCTGTTCTTCTGGCCGCTGTTCGTGGCCATTCCGCCTCAGGCCACCGCGCCTGCGCTCGTGCTGGTGGGCGTCATGATGATGCAGGGCCTGGCGCGGGTGGACCTCAGCGACTTCGCCGAAGCGGCGCCGGTGGCGCTCACGCTGCTGGTGACGCTCCTGACCAGCAACCTCGTCAACGGCATGGCGCTCGGCGTCTTCAGCCACATCGCCGCCGAACTAGCGCTCGGCCGGGGTCGGCGGATCACGGCGGTGGTCTGGGGCCTCGGCGTCGTCTTCGTGCTCTACTTGGCGGTGGCGTCGCGCCTGATGTGAGTGGATGCCCTCTCGTCAGGCCGACATCTGCTCGACGAGCCGCGTCATGAAGGCGCCGCCGCGCTGCATCTGCGACACCGCGATGAACTCGTCCGCCTGGTGGGCCTGGTCGATCGAGCCCGGCCCGCAGAGGATGGTCGAGAAGCCGGCCTGCTGGAACTGGCCCGCCTCCGTGCCGTAGGAGACGACGCGCGCGGGGCCGTTGTCGCCGGCCAGCCGGCGCGCCATCGACTCCGCGACGCCCTCCCGCTCAGGGGAAAGGGCGGGGACGTCGGCCAGGGTCGAGATCGCCACGCCTGCGTCCGGGAAGCGGGCCTTGACCTGTCGGTCCAGCGTGCGCGCCTGCTCGAACACATCCGCCAGCAGGTCGGCCGCGTCGTCGCCGGCGATGGTCCTGAGCTCGAACGCCACCTGGCACTGGCGCGCCAGGATGTTGCCGGCGGTGCCTCCCTCGATGATCCCGACCGTCAGGGTGCTCTCCTTGGGAAGGAAGGGCGACGCCGGATCGACGTCGGCGGCCAGCCGCTCGGCGAGCATATCCAGCGACGCCATCAGCTTGATGGCGATCTGGTTGGCCGAGACGCCGAGATGGGTGAGGCTGGAGTGCGCCTCGCGCCCGGTGGCGGCGATGCGGTAGCGCGACACGCCCTTGTGCCCGCTCACCGCTTCCATGCCGGTCGGTTCGCCGACGATGACGGCCGAGGGCTCGGCGACCGCGCCGGCCAGGGCCCGGATCAGGTCGGGCGCGCCCAGGCAGCCGACCTCCTCGTCGTAGGAGAAGGCCAGGTGGACCGGGCGCTTCAGGTCGGCCTTGGAGAGGTCCTGCGCCGCCGCCAGGGCCAAGGCCAAGAACCCTTTCATGTCGCAGGTCCCGCGTCCGTAAAGCCGGCCGTCCCGCTCCACCATCGCGTAGGGATCGGAGCTCCACGGCTGGCCTGCGGTCGGCACGACGTCTGTGTGCCCGGACAGCACCACGCCGCCCCTGACGTCGGGCCCGATGGTGGCGAAGAGGCTGCACTTCTCGCCGTCGCCATTGCCGACCCGGCGCGAGGCGACGCCGAGCTGAGCCAGGTAGTCTTCGACGAACGCGATCAGCCGCAGGTTCGACAGATGCGACGTGGTGTCGAACGCCACCAGCCGGCCCAGCAGCGAGATGGCCCTCTCGGACAGATCTTCCGGGCTTAACACGACACCTCCACTGGCTCGCACCGCGGCCTCCCGAGTCTGATCGATGGGGCTGGCGGCGGCCCGGCTGTCCTGCTCGCTCCCGCGTGCGATGGCAAGACGCGGCGCGGCTTCACGCCACCTGCGCGGCCGGCGCGTGGCGAGGCGAGGTCTCCTTGACGGTCATCAGGGCGCCCAGCGCCACGGCGACGGCGGCGCTCATGTACCAGGCCGGCGCGAGCGGGTCGCCGGTCGCACGGATCAGCCAGGCGATGACCAGCTGCGCGCTGCCGCCGAACAGGCAGATGGCCACGGCATAGGTCACCGCTAGCGAACGGGCGCGCAGGTGCGTCGGGACCGACTCGGTGATCATCACCATCATCGCGCCGTTGCCGAGCGACGCCAGCAGCGCCAGCCCCGCGGTCGCCGCCCACAGCGCGCCCGCGGTGTGGATGCGCGACATCGCCATGAACGCCGGCGCGATCGCCAGCAGCAGGACCGCGAAGGCGCCGATCGCCACAGGCTTGCGCCCGAACCGATCCGACAGCAGCCCGCTCACCACCGCGAAGACGCAGCTCGTCAGGCCCAGCACCACCGTCGCGGCGAAACTCACGCCGGCGCTCATGCGCAGCGTCGTCTGAGCGTAGGTCGTCAGATAGTTCAGGGTGTAGACGGTGATCGTCGTGGCCCCGAACAGGATCACGCCGATGACGGCCAGGCCCATGCGCGACGCCGCGGCGCTTGGCTGGAGATTTCCCGCGCCCGCCGTCAGCGTCTCCGGCAGCCGTCGCCGCAGCAGCCATCCGAACGGGATCGTCACCGCGCCCAGCAGCATCGCCAGCCGCCAGCCCCAGGCCTGCAGGGCGACGGGACTGAGCGCTGAAGAGAGGACGAGGCCGACCAGGCCTGCGGCCAGGATGGCGGCGTTCTGGCTGGCGAACTGGAACGAGACGTAGACGCCGCGCCTGTGCGTCGGCGCAGCTTCGAGCAGATAGGCCGTGCTCGGCCCCAGCTCGCCTCCCAGCGCGAAGCCCTGGACCATGCGGAAGCCGATTGCCAGCGCGCCCGCCGCCGCGCCGATCACGGCGTGGGAAGGGGTCAGGGCCAGCCCTACGATCGAGACGCCCATCAGCGTGAACGACACCAGCATGGCCGGCCGCCGCCCCCTGCGGTCCGCCAGCGCGCCGATCGCCCATCCGCCCAAGGGCCGCGTCAGGAACCCCGCGCCGAACGTGGCCAGCGACCAGAGCAGGCTGTCCGACGCCCGGTGGCTGGGGAACAGCGCCCGACCGATCTGGGCGGCGAAGAAGCCGTAGGTGAGGAAGTCGTAGAACTCCAGCGCATTGCCGGCGACCACCGCGGCGACGGTCCAGGGCGTGACGGCCGGCCGTGTCACGCTCGGCCGCCTCTCGGCGGTCATTGAGGCCGACGGCATCGGTGACCTCCTCCGCCAAGCCCGCGGCGAAAGGCTCTCATGCGGCAAGGGCGGCGACAAGCGGCGAGTGGCGGCCCGCATCCTCAAGGCGGATCAAGGCCGGTTTGGCCGACGCCCAAAGGGCGCCTGGACACGGCGCGAGCAGGGTCCCATCGTGGCGGGCCGTCAATGAGCCGGGGACACAGACTTGCGCCGCAGAACCTTCATCGCCGCTCTTCCGCTCACGGCCGCCGCCGCGACGTCGCGCGCCCAGGTCGCCCCCGCGACGGCGGCTTCAGCCGCCGAAGTCCCGCCCTACCAGCCGCCGGGCGCCGACCGCTTCGTGCGCCCCGACGTGCATGCCGGGGACCGGCCGGCGGGGGCG
>CAXTUT010000098.1:0-2694 GCA_964247465.1 uncultured Caulobacteraceae bacterium
GGGCTGGCGTTCGCCGACGCGCCGGTCTCCGGCGGGATCGCGGCGGCGGAGGCGGGAAGCCTCACCTTCATGGTCGGCTGCGAAGAGGCGCGCTTCGCCGAGGTCGAGGCGGCGCTGAAGCCCATGGCCAAGGCGGTGGTGCATGCGGGCGAGGCGGGCTCGGGCCAGGCGGCCAAGATCTGCAACAACATGGTGCTGGGCGTCTCGATGCTGGGCGTATGCGAGGCGTTCGCGCTCGCCGAGCGGCTGGGGCTGAAGGCGGACAAGTTCTTCGACATCGCCTCGCAGTCGTCGGGCCAATGCTGGTCGATCAGCAGCTACTGCCCCTGGCCGGGGGTGGGCCCGGCCTCGCCGTCGGATCGCGGGTACGAAGGCGGGTTCCTGGCCAGGCTGATGCTGAAGGACCTGAAGCTGGCGCAGGAAGCGGCCGCGCGCGCCGGGGCCGCTACGCCGATGGGCGCGCAGGCGGAAGGGCTCTACGCCCTGTTCGACCGGCTGGGCTATGGCGACAAGGATTTCTCCGGCGTGCTGCAGATGCTCCGCGGCCGCCTGGACGAGCTGGACGCGGAGGTCAGGGGCGGCCGATGAGCGACTATGTCACGATGATCTGCGAACCCGCCGCCGACGGCGTCGCCCTGATCCGGCTGAACCGGCCCAAGGCGCTGAACGCGCTGAACGCCGAGCTGCTCGGCGAGCTCGCCGCCTGCGTGGAGGCGCTGGAGGGCGACGACCAGGTGCGCTGCCTGGTGCTCACCGGCTCGGAGAAGGCCTTCGCCGCCGGCGCCGACATCAAGGAGATGGCGCCCAAGACCTATGCCGAGGCCTTCAAGGAGGACCTGTTCACCGCGGTCTCCGAGCGGATCGTGCGCTCGCGCAAGCCGATCATCGCGGCGGTGGCGGGCTACGCCCTGGGCGGCGGGTGCGAGCTGGCCATGATGTGCGACTTCATCATCGCAGCGGACAACGCCAAGTTCGGTCAGCCGGAGATCACGCTGGGCGTCATGCCGGGCATCGGCGGAACCCAGCGGCTGACCCGGCTGGTCGGCAAGTCCAAGGCCATGGACATGATGCTGACCGGGCGCATGATGGACGCCGCCGAAGCCGAGCGCTCAGGGCTGGTCAGCCGGGTCGTGGCCGCGGACAAGCTGCTGGACGAGGCGATGGTCGCGGCGCGCAAGATCGCCGGCCTGTCGCCCCTGGCCGTGGTGATGAACAAGGAGCTGGTGGACACAGCGCTGGAGACCACCCTGACCGAGGGGATCCGGGTCGAGCGCCGCCTGTTCCACTCCCTGTTCGCCTTCGAGGACCAGAAGGAAGGCATGGCCGCCTTCACCGAAAAGCGAACGCCGCAGTTCAAGGGGCGGTAGCGAGCGCACGCGCTTCACGCGGCCGCCCGCAGCGTATAGCCCCAACCTGATGAGCTTGGAACGAGACGGCCTGCCAAAGCGGCAGCGCTACTGGTCGGTGGCCGCCATCTGGCTGGCGCTGACCATGGCGGTGCTGGACACCGCCATCGCCAACGTGGCGCTGCCGGCCATCGCGCGCGACCTGCATGCGGCGGCGGCGGAGTCGATCTGGGTCGTCAACGCCTACCAGCTGACCATACTGGTCACGGTGCTGCCGCTGGCGGCGCTGGGCGAGATCGTGGAGTACCGGCGGGTGTTCATGGCCGGGCTGCTGCTGTTCGTCGCCGCCTCGGTCGGCTGCACCTTCGCGCGGACCCTGCCCGAACTGGCCGGCGCGCGGGCGATCCAGGGCCTGGGCGCGGCGGGGATCATGAGCGTCAACGGCGCGCTGGTCCGCTTCACCTATCCGCGCAGCCAGCTCGGGCGCGGCATCGGGCTGAACGCCCTGGTCATCTCGGTCGCGGCCGTGGTGGGGCCTAGCCTCGCCTCGGCGATCCTGGCGGTGGCGTCCTGGCCCTGGCTGTTCGCGGTCAACGTGCCGACCGGGCTGCTGGCCTTCCTGGTCGCGCGCCGGGCGCTCCCGGCCAGCCCGCGCTCCGACGAGGGGCTGGACTGGCTCGCGGCGGGACTGAACGTGCTGGCTTTCGGCCTGCTGGTCGGCGGCGTAGACCTGCTGACCCGCAGCGGCTCGTGGCTCGGGGCCCTGGCCATCGTGGTCGGGGCGGCGGCGGGCGTGTGGCTGGTGCGCCGCTCCCTGTCCCAGCCGCGCCCGCTCGCGCCTGTTGACCTGCTGAGGAACCGCCTGTTCAGCCTGTCCGTGCTGACCTCGATCGCCTCCTTCGCCGCCCAGATGCTCGCCTTCGTCGCGCTGCCCTTCCACCTGCAGCTCGACCTGCACGCCAGCCAGGTGGCGACGGGGCTCCTGATCACGCCGTGGCCGGCGGCGGTAGGGATCGCCGCGCCCGTCGCCGGGCGGCTGGCCGACCGCTACCCGGCCGCCATCCTCGGCGGACTGGGCCTGGCGCTGCTGGCGCTCGGCCTGGCGCTGCTGGCGTTCGCGCCGCCGCACGTGACGAGCCTGGGGGTTGCCTGGCGAATGGCGCTGTGCGGGCTGGGCTTCGGCTTCTTCCAGGCTCCCAACAACCGCGCCATGCTGTCGTCGACGCCGATGGCGCGCAGCGGGGCTGCAGGCGGCATGCTGGCCACCGCCCGGCTGACCGGCCAGACCGCGGGCGCGACGCTCACCGCCATCCTGTTCCACCTGAGCGGCCAAGGACCGATCCTGGCC
>CAXTUT010000098.1:2704-7809 GCA_964247465.1 uncultured Caulobacteraceae bacterium
TGGTGAACCAGCCGATGTTCGCGCCGATGTCGAGCACGTGCTGGCCGGGCCGGAGTTCGGCCGCGAACGCCCGCGTCACGTGCGGCTCGTGGCGGCCCGCAGCCGCGCTCGCCCCCCCCCCCCCCGCCTCGGGGGTCAGCTTCGCACGCCTGGTCGAATCGCGCGGCTCGCAGGGCTCCGCCTCCGCCGGTCCTGCGGCCATTGAACCTGCATCCACCGTCACCGACTCGCCGTAGTTAAGCTTCAACGTGGAGCCGCCATGATCGAACCCCTGGCCTTCGGACGACCGACGATGAAACGTCGAACGCTCCTGGGCGCGGCCCTCCTGGCGGCCGCCCCGTTTCGCGGGTTCGCCCAGACGCCTGCAGGCGCGGCCGCGCCGTCGGCTACGGTCCCGGCCGGCGCCGGCGCGACGTTAGCGCGGTCGCCGCTCGTGTTCGAGATCTGGCGCAACGGCGATCGCATCGGGACCCACCGGGTCGATTTCGAGGGCGGAGCGCAAGACTTCACCGCGCATATCGACGCGCAGATGCTGGTCAAGTTCGGGCCGATCCCCGTGTTCCGCTATCGCCATCAGGCGCAGGAGACCTGGCGCGGCGGCCAGTTCCAGCAGCTGCAGTCCCACTCCACCACCAACGGCTCCACTCTGCAGCTGAACGCCGACCGCACCGCTTCGGGCGTCTCGATCGTCGGCAAGCACGCCCTGACCGCCCCCGCCGACGCCCACCCGCTCACGCACTGGAACGCGGCCGTGCTCGCCGGGCCGCTGTTCAATCCCCAGACCGGCGCCTTGGTGCACGACCAGGTGGCGCGGGCGGCGGGGTCGAGCGTGAAGCTGGCCGATGGGCGGAGCGTAGAGGCGACCCGCTACAGCCTGACCGGCCAGGCCGAGATCACCGACTGGTACGACGCCCGCAACGCCTGGACCGCGCTTCGGGCCAAGGCGCCGGACGGCTCCTTCATCGACTACCGCCGCGTGGCCTGAAGCGGCTCGGCCCGGCCGACGCTGAGCGGCGGTCGCGGCGCGGGCGGGCCGCCGCGAAGCTTGATCCCTTTGAGCGCGATCTTCACGGCTTCCCAGTGGATGCCGGCGGTGACCTTGAGCGTCAGCAACGGATGGCTGGCGCAGGCGCGCAGCAGGCCGGCGTCGGTGAGCGGACGGCGGCGCGCCAGGAAGCTCGCGGTCAGGATCACGCCCTGCGCATCGATCGCGTCGATCTGCACCCGCAGCGTCTCGCCCGGCCCCTGCACGCGGAAGGCGTAGTCCATGCCCATGTCCAGGAAGGGCGAGACGTGCAGCCGCTTGGCCGCGCTCTGGCGGATGTCGGTCGCGCCGGCGGGCACGGGGATGACGTAGCTGTGCCGTTCGCCGAAGGTCGAGCTGACCTCGTAGACGATGGCGCGCAGCCCGCCGTCCGGGCCATGGCAGAAGTACAGGCTGAGCGGGTTGAACACGTAGCCCAGCACCCGCGGCAGGCAGAGCAGCCGGATCGCGCCGCCCTCGGCCGGCAGCCCCGCCGCCTCCAGGTGACGCTCCACCTGCGTCCGCAGCGGCGTCGCCGAGCCGTCGCCGTGGTCGCGCGGGCGAAAGCCCAGCAGGTTGAACCGCTCCAGCGAGAACCAGCGCAGCGTCCGGTCCAGGACGGCGAGTTCGTCCAGGTCCAACAGCAGCATGAACACGCCGTAGTTCAGCCGATGGATCTTCGGGCGGAACCGCGTGTGCCCGACGCGCCCGACGTAGATCGCCGAGGCGCGGCCCGGCCCGCTCACGCCGCGACCTCCACCGGCGTCGCCGCGACAGGGCCGAGGTGGATGCGTCCGGACTCGCCGGCCACCGTCCACGGCCGCCGCACGCCGCCCAGCTGCTCGGCGACGGCGAGGCCCGACTGCAGGCCGTCCTCGTGGAAGCCGGCCCCGAAGTGGGCGCCGCAGAACCAAACCCCGCCGCGCCCCTGCAGCGACCAGAGCCGTCGCTGCGCCGCCAGGCTCGCCGCGTCGAACAGGGGGTGTTGATAGACGTCCTCGCCCAGCACCGTCTCCGGCGCCGGCGGGCGGCTGGGGTTCAGCGTCACGAACAGGTCGCGGCCCGGCGGCAGGGCCTGCAGCTCGTTCATCCAGTAGGTCACGCAGAAGCTGTGCGGATCGCCGCGCCGTCCCATGTGGTTCCAGGCCGACCAGGCGGCGCGGCGGCGCGGCATCAGCGACGCATCGGTGTGCAGCACAGCGACGTTGCGGGTGTAGCCGAACGCGCCCAGCGTTTCTCGCTCCGCCCCGCTCGCGCCGGCGAGCATCTTCAGCGCCTGATCGGCGTGGGTGGCGATCACCACCGCGTCGTACAGCCGCTCGTCCCCGCGCGCGTCGCGCACCATCACGCCCGAGGCCGTGCGGCGGACCTGGGCGATGGGCCGGTCCTTGACCACGCGACCGCCGAAGCCTGTCATCATGGCGTCGATATAGGTGCGCGACCCGCCCTTGACCGAGCGCCACTGCGGCCGGTCGATCAGCTTCAGCAGACCGTGGTTGTCGAAGAAGCGGATCAGCGCGTCCGCCGGATAGTCGCGCGCCTGCTCCGCGGAGCTCGACCAGATGGCGCCGACCTGGGGCAGCAGGTGGTCCTGCTGGAACGCCTCGCCATAGCCGCCCCGGTCCAGCAGTTCGCCGAGCGTCGCGGGCTGCTGCTCCAGGGTGGCCAGCATCTTGGGCGCCTCGCGGTAGAAGCGCACCAGATCGCTCATCATCGACCAGAACCGCGGCCGCATCAGGTTGCTGGGCTGGGCCAGGATAGCCAGCGGATGGGCGCTGCCGTACTCCAGCGCGCCGTCGTCCAGCGACACGCCGAACGACATCTGCGCCACCCGCGTCTCCACGTTCAAGTGGGCGAACAGCGCGGTGAGGTTGGGATAGTTGGCCTCGTTGTAGACGATGAAGCCGGTGTCGACGGGCGTGGGGCCGTCGGGCCCCGCCGCGTCCACCGTGTGCGTGTGGCCGCCAAGCCGGGAAGCGGCCTCGTAGAGGGTCACGCCGTGGCGTTGCGCCAGCAGCCAGGCGCACGACAGACCCGAGATCCCGGAGCCCACCACCGCCACGTTCAGCCGCGATACGTCAGGCGTCTGCACAGCGGTCATGGCGGCCTTGTGGCTTCGGGGAGGTTTCAAGCTACGACCTTAGCGGAATGTCGGATGCAGACGCATCCACCTCGTCCCCTCGGACGTAAATGCAGGCGGATCAGCGGAGATAAACTTGACGGCAAGGCCAGTGAGCGGGAGGGCGGCGTCGACGGCCGCGAAGCCTTTCGCCCGCACGGCCGCGTGGGTGGGGGCGACCGCGGCGCTTGCGGCGTGCTCCGGCGTCGGCGTCCTCAACGCGGTGGAGCCCAAGGGCGACGTCGCCATCGTCCGCGACCTCGCCTATGCACCCGGTCCGCGGGGCGGTGTGGACGTCTACCGCCCCAAGACCGCGGCCGCAGGCGCGCCGGTGGTGGTGTTCCTGTACGGAGGAGGCTGGGACAGCGGCCGACGCCAGGACTACGCCTTCGTGGGCGCGGCGCTGGCGTCCAAGGGTTATCTGACCTTCATCCCCGACTATCGCCTCTATCCTGAAGTGCGCTGGCCGAGCTTCCTGCAGGACAACGCGCAGGCGGTGGCCTGGGCCCGGGCTCACGCCACAGAGTACGGCGGCGATCCGCACAAGCTGTTCCTGATGGGCCATTCGGCCGGCGCCTACGACGCGGTCATGCTGGCGCTCGACCCGCGCTGGCTCGCCGCGGTGGGGATGCAGCCCCGGCGCGACCTGCGCGGCGTCATCGGCCTGGCCGGCCCCTACGACTTCCTGCCGCTGGAGAGCGATGAGCTGAAGGCGATCTTCGGACCGCCGCAGGGCCGTCCCGCCACCCAGCCGATCAACTATGTCGACGGCGCCAACCCGCCGCTCTTGCTGGCGACCGACGACGCCGACAAGACGGTGCGGCCCGGCAACACGACCCGCCTGGCCGCCAAGGTCCGGGCGGCGGGCGGCTCGGTGGAGACGCGCGCATACAAGGGCCTGAGCCATGCCTTGCTGGTGGGCGCGATCGCTGCGCCCCTGCGGTTCCTGGCTCCTGTGCTGCGCGACGTCAGCGCCTTCATCGACGCCCGATCGACCGGCCCCCAAGCCGCCGCCCGCCTGCTGGAGACGACGTCTTGATCCTGCTCGTACTGGCGGTGCTGATCGTCATGGCCGTGGTGATGATCTGCGGCTGGACGGTGCAGCGCGGCGCCAACAACGGCGGCTGGACCGACGTGTTCTGGACCTACGGCACGGGGGCGACCTGCGCGCTCGCCGCGCTTGCGCCCTTCGGCGGCCACGGCGCGCCGACCTGGCGCCAGCTTCTGGTGGCGGCGCTGGTGGCGATCTGGTCGCTGAGGCTGGGCACCTACGTGGCCGTGCGCGTAGCCAAGGGACCGGAGGACGCGCGCTACGCGGCCCTGCGCAAGGACTGGGGCGGCCGCTTCCAGCTCAACATGTTCGGCCTGCTGATCGTGCAGGCGCCTGCCACGGCGCTGCTCAGCGTGTCGGTTCTGCTCGCCGCGCGCAACCCGCAGCCGCAGGTGCGCTGGCTCGACGTGGCGGGGGCGCTGATCCTGGCGGGCTCGATCCTGGGCGAAACCCTCTCCGACCAGCAGATGAAGGCCTTCAAGGCGGACGGCGCCAACAAGGGCAAGGTCTGCGATGCGGGATTGTGGGCCTGGTCGCGCCATCCCAACTACCTGTTCGAGTTCGTGGGCTGGATCGCCTATCCGGTGATCGCGGTCCAACTTGCCCATGCCTGGACCTGGCTCTCGCTGCTGGGACCTGCGGCCATGTTCACCATCCTGCGCTTCGCCACGGGCGTGCCGCCGCTGGAGGAGGCGATGGTGCGCTCCAAGGGAGACGCCTATCGCGACTACCAGACGCGGGTCAGCGCCTTTTTGCCCCGCCCGCCCAAGAGCAGCGCCGCCAAGGTCACCGTCGCATGAGCGCCCTGTCCAGCGTCATCACCGCCTTCGAGGGCGCCCCCCTGCCGGATCCGGTGCGACGCGCCGCCGTGCGGATGCTGGTGGAGGGCGCGCGCCGCAACCTGGCCGGCG
>CAXTUT010000099.1:0-7783 GCA_964247465.1 uncultured Caulobacteraceae bacterium
CGGCCGCCCCAGGCCGGGGTCCGAGACCCGCTTCCGCGATCTTCTGGAGGGCGAGATCATGCCCGCCATGCGCGCGCTCCCCGGCGTCAGCGACGCCTGGGCGCTCTGGCCGAGCGAGCGGGAGGACTCGCCCCCTGACCTCGCCTGCCAGATCCTGGTGCTGTTCGGGGATCAGGCGGCCATGGACCGGATGCTGGCCTCGCCGGAGCGCGCCGCCCTGCGCGGTTCGGTGGTGGCGTTGAAGGCGCTGTTCGACGGCGCCATGAGCCACATCAACTACGAAGTCGGCGAACGCCAGACCGCGCCGGCCTGAGACAGGGCGGTCGATAGCCGCCTTGCACGCCAGGGCCTCAGTCCGCCATGCTGACGCGCTGTTGAGGAACGTTTGCGTCGCATGAAGCTGAGCCACATCCGTGACGTTCTGGCGGTGTCGGAGCTGGGCAGCCTGCGCAAGGCCGCCCGCCAGCTCGGCATCGCCCAGCCGGCGATCACCCGAAGCATCCAGGAGATCGAGCACGAGTTCGGCGCGCCCTTCTTCGAGCGTCACGCGCGGGGCGTCCGCCTGACCGCGATCGGCGAAATCTTCGTGCGCCGGGCCTCGACCGTCGAGGCCGAGCTGCGGCGGGTGCGCGAGGAGATCGAGCAGGTCAAAGGCCACTCCACCGGCCAGGTGACCGTTGCGATGTCCATTGCGTCCAGCATCGCCCTGATGCCGGGGGCGATCACCGCCTTTCGCAAACGCTACCCTGAAGCGCTGCTGAAGGTCAGCGAGACGCTGTTCCAGCCGGTCGAGCAGGACGTCGCGGACGGCAGGATCGACGCCTACATCGGTGCGCTCGAGGCCGCCCACGTGTCGCCGCGTCTGAGCGTGGAGAAGCTGTTCGACAACCAACGCGTCGTGGTCGCCCGCAAGGGCCACAAGCTGGCGTCAACCGGCGACCTGAGCGCGATCGGCGAGGCCTACTGGCTGCGCCCCGCCCTCTCCAGCCGCAGCAGCGAAGCGGATTTCGAGGATTGGCTGAAGAGCGTCGGTATCTCCGAGCCCAGGATCGTCGTCCATACGCGCTCCGCCTTGCAGACGGTGCTGGCGGTCGCCACTTCGGACCTGCTGACGGTGGTGCCCCGGCAATGGCTCGAACTGCCGGCCCTGAGCGACAGCCTCCATGCGCTCGAGATGGTGAAGCCGCTCGACGCCGCACCGGTCTGCCTGGTCCGTCAGAGCGGAGCGCCCCTGACGCCCATGGCCGAACACTTCTGCGACGTAATCCGCCGTCTGGCCGCCAACTACCAGCGCCGCCCGCTCGGCGGTTACGGCTGAAAGGCGGGAGGAAGCGTCCTGCTCGACACCTCGGTCGCTCGAGCTTGGCCGGTCTTCGGCGGTCAGGCCTTCTTATCGTTACATCTACACATCCAATGGTGCCGACAGAGGGACTCGAACCCCCGACCTTCTGATTACAAATCAGCTGCTCTACCAGCTGAGCTATGCCGGCCCGCGATGTAGCATCAGGAGCTTGGCCCTGACGCGGCCGCGCGCCCCGGTTTATAGGCGGCTTGCAGCGGCGCGGTTCTGGTCCATTCCCTGGAGCATGTCTAGCGGTGCCGAATCAGCCTGGCGTAGGGCGCCAGGAGCCCGTCGATGCGCGCCTTCGCCGAGCCCGCGATTGGCGCGATCGGCGCGGTGGGGGAGGTCGGTTGCGGACCTCAGGCGCGTGGCCGCCACCGGCGGGCTACTGAGCGCTAGGCTGTTAAATGAGCGGCGCTGAGCTGCGATCCGGAGCGTCTGACGCCGCGTCACCCGTCGGTGTTCGGGCCGTGAGAGACGATGGAGGCGGGCACGCCCCGAGCCTGGAGAAAAGGATTCATCCAGGCGGCCACGCTGATCTGCGCGGGCGCGTCCTCCGGGACGGCCTTCCAGCCTACGCCGCCCAGCGCGCCGTGAGTGCCCCGAAAGCGCGCCGTGGCGAAATCCACCCCTTTGGGCGCCGTCAGGGCGACGTGGCCGAACCACGGCCTCATCTTGTTCTTGGTGAAAGGATTGACGACTTGGCCGACGCCGCCGAGCCCGTCGGGTACGTCTATATACTTCTCGTACTTTGCGACGAGCGCGGGATCGTCCGAGCGCACGGCATGGCGGCAGTATTGGACAGAGGAGACGATGTCGCGGCCGTCGGCCAGGACCTGCCTGGACACCGCATCGAACAGGAACATCGAGTCGACGGAGATGTCCACAGTCCTGAGCGCAGCGGCCACCGCCAAGACCGTAGAGCCGCCCCGGCTGTAGCCCGCGAGCATAATCCGGGCCGCTGGGTCTGCCGCCTTCTGGTCTGTCAGCCACTTGACCGCATTCAGCGAGTAGGCGCCGTCCGCCAGTCCCGAGTCCCCTGGGCCGCGCTGGTAGTAAGTGGCCATGCGAGGGCCCGACACGTCCAGCTGCTTACAGAAGCTCTGGTCCATGGCCCGGTGGTAAGCCTTGTCAAAGAACGGGCCGGTGCCGTCGATGATGGCTAGACTGATCCTCGACACGCCCAAGCCCCCCGCGCAAGTCAAGGATTACACGCGAGCGGAGCGTGGTCCATCGCGCTCACTCTCCACACGATCGGGCATGTGGCGAACACCTGGCCTGCTCCTGGCGAGAGCGTCTTGCGATAAGGCCCGCAGCGCCCGCGATGGTCCCTCTTCAATTGGTGAACTGCAGGCTGGCGTAGAAGGCCGAGGCGCCGGCGCGCGCGGGGTCTTGAAGCCCGGGTCCGCCTGAGGCCAGCACCGCCCAGTGCTTGGTCAGCTGGTAGATGGCCCCAAAGCCGAGATTGGTGACGGCCGCGCCGCCCACGGTCTGGGGTGTCTCGTGGTAGATCTCCACCCCGAGGTTCAGCCGCTTGCTGACGCTGCGCGTCAGCGCCAAGCCGGCGAGGCCGTAGTTCCGCTGCCCCGCGCCCGGGTTGACGTCGTAGCCGCCGCCGCCGAACACTGACCACTTGCCGAAGTCCCTCTGCGCCCAGACCGGCAGGAAGTAGGAGACGTGGCCGGTGTGGAAGGCGCTCGCGCCGGTCGGCAGGGTCACGGCGGGGAAGACCGCCACGTCAGGCGTCCAGCTTGCGTCGGCCTGATGCAGGAAGCGGTACTTGGCCGAGAGCTGGAGGTCGCCGCCGCCGGCCCGCAGCGAGCGGGCGGCTTCAAAGCCGAGCGGCGCATAGAGGCTGAGCTGCAGGTCCGGCGCGCCTCCGTAGTTCAGCTCCAGGGCCGTCTGCCCGGCCGTCGCTCCGGCGGTGTTCACCCCGGTGACAAGGGCATAATTTTCCCAGCCGCCCGTGCGGGTAGGCTCGGGGTCGTCGGTCACATAGGGCGGCCCTGCCCAGGCCGGCATGGCTAAGGCGAGAGCGGCGGCGAAACCGGCCGACCCGGCCTGACGCCTACTCATCGACGACGGTGGAAGGTTTGCGGGCTGCGAGCGCCACCAGCGTGACCACGGCCAGCGCCAGGAGGGCGGATGACGGCAAGGTGCCGAGCGCCAGTCCACCCTTCGCGACCGGCTTGGTCAGGGTGTCGCCGAGGGTGGCGCCGAGCGGGCGCGTCAGGACGAAGGCGGCCCAGAACAGCAGCACCCGCGGCGCCTTGCTGAAGAGATAGACCGCCGCGACCCCCGCGATCAGGCCGCCGAACAGCAGCGCGCCGCCCACGTAGCCAAGCCCGGTATCGTCGGACGTGAAGTCGCCGAGCGCGGTGCCGAGCGTGTTGGAGACCAGGATGGCGGCCCAGTAGAAGCTCTCCACCCGCCGGTCAGCGACGTGCTGGAAGACGATGCGGCCAAGGGTGAGCCGCCACGCGACCAGGACGGCGCCGAGGACCGACAGGAGCAGCGCCGACCCCCAGAGATAGCCGAGGTGGACTGTGCGGTCGAGGAAGTCGGAGAGCGTGGTCCCCGCTGTCGTTGTGGCCAGGATCACCGCCCAGTAGAGCCAGGGATGGTAGCGGCGCGCGCCCACCTGGCCGGCCGCCACCCCGAGAAAGAGGGCGAAGAACAGCCCCGTCGCGGCCAGATAGCCGAGGCCGAGCGTCATGGAGACAGCGTCGCCGCCTGTCTCGCCGAGCGTGGTGGCGCATATCTTGATGATCCAGAACGCGAGGGTGACCTCCGGCACCTTGTTCAGATCGGTTCGGGTCCGCTCCATCAATCGGCTTTGCAGCGCCACGTAGTTGGCCTCGCTCGGGTAGCTGCGCCGCTCGCCCGGCGCGGTTTGGGGTTATGATCGATTCTTCTTTGCGCTTGGGGCGTCCTCGTCTGCTCGCCTATCGGTGCGACAGCGCCGCAACGTCGCTCAGTTTGTCGGGTCGAACACCAGCAGCCTGAGCGTTCCCGGCAGGAAGCGCCGCCGGCCAGTAGTGGGCCCCGCCGGATCGACGTCGGCGCCGGCCACGAAGAGCCGGCCCGTGGAGATGTCGACGGCCATGGTCCGAGCGCCGACCTGCGTCCTGATCGGCTCCAGCGCGCGATAGGTGTCGGCGTCCACCTCCTGGATGACGCTGATCGTGCCGTCCTTGCCGTTCGAGCTGAATACGCGTCGACGCACGGGATCGAAGCCGGCCGAGTCGGTCCCGAGCCCGATGGGCGCAGAGGCGACCTCCCGTCCTGTCTCGGTGTCCAGAACGTCCATTTGGCCGTTCTCGCAGGTGGTGAAAAGCCGTCGCCGTACAGGGTCGATGGCCAGGCCATGGGGGCTCTTGCAGTCGGTCACCGGCCAGCGCGCGGAGACGGTGTTGGTGCGGGCGTCGATCCGCACGACCTCGCCCTTCTCGGCGCCGTTGACGAAGAGGTGGCCGCGACCGTCGGGCGCAGCGGCCTCCAAGCCGCCCCCGACCTTGATGGTGGCGATCACATCGGGTCCTCGCGCGTCGATCACGGTAATCAGCCCGGAGTCGCCGTCCACCACGTAGACATGCTCGCCTTCGCCAGCGATCGCGTCCGCGTCCGGCGCCGCGGGCAGGGTCGTCTTCACCTTGAGGGATTTCAGGTCGAAAGCGACCGCCTGGCCGGCTTGCCCGTCGTCGGTGAAGCCCAGGCCCGACGCCGTGTCCGCATAGCTTCCGTGCGTGCCGCCCTTGATCCCGGTGACCTCGCCGACCGGCCTCAGGCTGCGGCCGTCGACGACGGACAGCCGATCGCCGTGGGCGACATAAACCCGCCCGCTCGGTGCGTCGGCGACCACATAGTCCCAGCGTTCCGGCGCCCCCAGCGGGATCGTAGCGACCTCACGATACCCTCCCGCATCCTGACCTTGCGCCATCACCGACGCACCGCCAAGGATCGCCAGCACGGCGGTCGCAGATACAACTGAGTGCATGAAAGTCTCCTCGCAAGAGGAATAGCTCAAGCCGACAGGGAGGCAACGGCTCGATTTATAAACCATTCTCGACCGCATTCTTGCAAAGCCACCAGGCGCAGGTTGTGCGATCAGTCTCCGCCTATCAAAGGCCGCGCTTATAGGTACAAGGTGCTGGAAGACGGTCGACGGCAGATCACGTGCATCCTCGACGCGCTTGAGTCGCATGTAGGCATCGAGCTTGTGGGTGTCGGTCCACAGGATCACCGGCAGCGCGATGACGATGCCGATAGGCGTCAGCCAGATGAAGCCTTCTAGAGGCCATCGAACATGCAGCGCTGCACAGTGCCGTTCAACGCCCGGCGGTACAGGTGATCGAAGCGGTCGCGCAGCGACGGGCTCATGCGCGCCGCCCTAGCGCGAAGGCCGCGCCTGCGGTGGCCGCAAACGCCAGCCCCAGGCCGGCGTAGACGCCGATGCGGGTATGGGTGGAGTCGAGGGTCAGCGCCTTGGGCTTGGCCTTGGCGGAGAAGCGGCCGCGCGCGCCCACGTCGCGGGGCACGGCCTCGTAGAGGTTGTTCGCCCGGTCCGGGACCTCCGGCACGTCGCTGATCTGCTGGTTGAAGCCGCTCTTGGCCACGATGCGGTCCAGCAGGGGAGGGTAGACCATCTCGCCCACGATGGACTCGATGGCGCTGAAGCCGACCCACAGCTCGCGGGGGCCCTCGTGCACTGCGCGCCAGGCGGCTTCGGCCGCCACGTTGGGGTCGTAGACCCCGCCGACGGGCTGGTACTTGTGCTTGAACAGGTTCTTGGCCCAGTCGAACTGGATGGTGTTCATGCCCGGCATCTGCAGCATGGAGACGGTGATGGCCGACTTTTCGTGGATGAGTTCGGCCCGCAGCGAGTCGGTGAACCCCCGGATGGCGAACTTGCAGGTGCAGTAGGCCGACTGCAGCGGGATGGCGCGGTAGGCCAGCGCGGAGCCGACCTGGACGATGGCCCCCTTGTTCCTAGGCCGCATCACGTCGAGCGCCGCCTTGGTGCCCTGGACATAGCCCATCAGGGTCACCTCGATAACCCGCTGAAAATCCTTGGGGTCGAGTTCGTGGATGGGCGCCACCAGCGTCGCCATCGCGCAGTTCACCCAGACGTCCACCGTGCCCCAGGTCTCCACCACCTTGTCGCGGGCGGCGAGCACGGCGGCGCCGTCGGCCACGTCGGTGGGGATGGGCAGGGCCTCGCCGCCGGAGCGCTCGATCTCCTCGCGCGCGGCCTCCAGCCGGTCGGGATCGCGGGACAGCAGCGCTACGCGCCAGCCTTCCCGCCCGAACCTGGCGGCGATGGCGCGCCCCGCCCCGGCGCCTGCGCCGGTCACCACCGCCACAGGCTTATTATGCGCGTCGCCGAAGGTCTTCATGGCTCATCGGTCTCCAGAGAACCCCGTCGCTGCGGGCCTATACCAGATTAGCGGAGCAGACCGGTTCAGGCTGTTTACCGCAGGAGGGCCGCCTGACCCCGGCAGATCAATCTCGTACAGTCATTTGCGGAGCGCTCAAGTTTTCCCACGCGGCCTAGCGACTTGGGTCCGGTCGCCTCCTCGCAGGACATGAAGGGCCGGTCAGGACCGTCAAGCGACGCAGTTCGCCGGCGGCTTCCTGATGATTGATCTGCTCAGCGTGCCGTTGCGCCTCTTGCTCAAACGCGGCTTCGTCCAGACGGTGGTGGAACGCGCGCGCAGCGACGTTCACGGCAGGATGGAGGGGCGCGGGGCGATGGACATGTCGGTGGGCGGCGAGCGTCCGTTCATGTCCTCGCCTTGATCTTCCCCCTCATTCAGGCTATCTCGCAGCCCATCCCACACGCAGACATGCGGTCGCGCGTTCGTACGCGGTCGCTTCCGGCGTTCCTTTCGGGGAACGGCACGTCTGCGGAGGCCTACCGGAAACAGGAACCGACACCGCCATGGCTCTGCCAGACTTCAACATGCGCCAGATGCTCGAAGCGGGCGCGCACTTCGGCCACCAGACCCACCGCTGGAACCCGAAGATGGAGCGCTTCATCTTCGGCTCGCGCGCCAACATCCATATCATCGACCTGTCGCAGACCATGCCGCTGCTGCACCAGGCGCTGCTCAAGGTGCGCGAGGTCTCGGCCGCCGGCGGCCGCGTACTGTTCGTGGGCACCAAGCGGCAGGCGCAGGACCCCGTCTCGGTCGCGGCCAAGCGGTGCGCCCAATACTACGTCAACCACCGCTGGCTCGGCGGGACGCTGACCAACTGGCGCACTATCTCGGGCTCCATCGCCCGTCTGCGCGAGCTTGAGGGCGTGCTCGAGGGCCACGGCGAGGGCCGCACCAAGAAGGAGCTGCTGACGCTGACCCGCGAGAAGGAGAAGCTGGAGCTTTCGCTGGGCGGCATCAAGGACATGGGCGGCATCCCCGACCTGATGTTCGTGATCGACAC
>CAXTUT010000100.1:0-7616 GCA_964247465.1 uncultured Caulobacteraceae bacterium
AGGGCGCGGGTGCGGACGCGAGTGGCCGCAGGGCTGTGGGTTCAGGCGTCATCGCCGGTGGCTCCCGGGGGAGCGCCGGTTCAGACGATGTCGCGGCTTCGCCCTCTTCGATCGCGGAGGATGCGGGCGGAGGAGGAGTTTGCAGTTCAGGCGCGAAGGGGGGCGGCTCGGGCTCGGGCACCAGGGCGCGCAGTCGCGCCTGCACGCTGTTGGCGGCGTGCAGCGTGGCGGACGCGGCCGTAGGCGGCGCTCCGGCCGCACCTTCCCCGCCGGTTGCGTCGGTGTCGGGCAGCGGCCTCAGCACGGCGCGCGGCGTCTTGGAGAACCCCTCCGGAAGGCCGAGGAAATGCGCCTTCTCCGCCGCGCGGCGACGCACCAGCGCATCGACCACCTGGGGCCCAGACCCAAGCGCGGCGCGACGCCAGCGCTCGATCTCGTCGGCGGCCTCCAGGTCGGACCCGGCGTTGACCCGCGCCAGGGCGCTGGAGAGGCGGAAATTCTCGATCCCGATGTTGAAGCAGAAGGCGCTCAGCGCCTCGAATTGGCGCTGGGTGACCGGCGCGAACAGGGCCGCTTCGACCGCTTCGGCGGCGTGGGTGAGATCGTAGAGCAGCAGCGCCTCGGCGTCCTCCCGGCTGACCTGCGCGCCCTGCCTCGTCGAGCGGGTGTGACCGTAGCCAACGGTCCAGCCGCCGCCCGCCGCCGGCTGGGCGAGGGGATGGTAGGTTTCAAACCGGATGACCAGATCGGCGGCGGCGCGGGAAAGGCGCGGGTGCGGCTTCATTTGACGCGTTAGGGTCCAAACTGCGGTGCTCGTTAGGCTCGCAAGCAAATTGCAGGCCAATGCATGTTAACGACATTAACGTGTTCACGCGAATTTGATCGATTATGTCCGGAACATGTTATGGCGCTTTAACCATGCGGTGACACTCTGCATCCGCGGCGGGGTCTGGCCGGACGGTCGAGTAGCGACCGGACGGACGCAAGCCTCCAGAGGGATCACACATGTCAGTCCAAAAGCGTTGGCTAGCGGCGGCCTTGGTGGGGGCGACGGCGCTGGCCGGACCCGTTTTCGCCCAGACGGCGGCGCCGGCGATCAAACGTGAGATCGCCGTGCGGGTCGCACCGGTGAACCTTGTGCCGGACGCTGGCGAGACTGACGGATCGGGGATCGGACCGGAGGCGCGAGACGCCGTCAGCGTCGGGCCCGCCTCCGCGGAAACCGCCCGGATCATGGCGACCTCGCTGAATGCACAGCTTACATCCCTACAGGGGCCGGCCGCCGCGCCGCCGCCGCGCGTGATCGAAGTCTCGCCCGTCGCCGAAACGGTGAGCGAGCCGCAGTTGCTTCCCGCTGTCGCGACGACGTCGTCGGTCGGCATGGTGGCCTCCCTGGACGCCGCTCCAGAGGTCGCGACTTCGCAGCCGTCCGGCCCGTCGGTGGCGCTGGCGCGCCGCGTGGTGGAGTCGGCCGAGGCCTTCGCCGACTACATGCAGCGCGCGTCCGGCGTGCGCCCCGACTATGCCGACGCCGCTGGCGTGGAGCGGGCCGTGCGCTCGGCCGGTATCTACGAGCCCGTGCAGCTGCAGGAAGGCGCTATCGCCTACGTCGCCCTGGCTGCGTTGCAGGATCCGGAGTTCGTGCGCTCGGTGGATGCGTTGGGCCACTCGGGCGAAGCCGGCCGCCTTGCCCAGCAGCTCGTGGCCAATCCGCGGCTGATCATGCAGCTGCCCAACTCCGCCGCCGCCGCCGCCCGCGCCGCCAAGGCGTTGGGACGGATGGGATCGTCCCTGTCCGCGTCCGGCGCAGCGGTGAAGCAGTCGGCCTACGACATCCAGCACAGCGCCTGGTCGAAGGGCTCCGTGACGGGACCGGCCGCGATGCTGGCTGACGTGAAGGCCCGTTCGGGCCTGCGCGAGGCGCTGGCGTCGGATGGAGGACAGGCCATGCTGGCCTCGCTGACGCAGTTGCGCTCGGACGACAGGGAAGGCGGCTCTGGCCGGCTCACGCCAGTGGTGGCGCAGGGTCTGACGCTGGCGGCCCTGGCGGTGCTGGGTGAGGCGGGGGAGGAGCATACCGACCGGGTGTCGGCGCTGCTCAGCGACGCTAACAGCGCCCAGTGCCTGAAGATGGCGCGGCTGAACCTGTATCAATGCCTTTCGGTGGCCGGCCCCAACTACGAGGACGTGTTCTGCCTGGGCCAGCACGGCATGCTGGAGACGGCCCGCTGCGTCGCCGACGCCTCAGGCTGGATGGCGCCGGCGCGCGGCGTGGCCGTCCCCATAGCCCGGTCGTCCTCGATCCTGGTGCCGGTCGCCCTGGCGGCTCGGGAGCCGATGCCGGCCGCCCAGCCGGTGGAGGCCGTGTCGGAGGAGATCGCAGAGCCCGGCGATCCCGCCGACGCGACGCCCATCGGCTCGCCCCCGCCCATCGGCCGGGCGAACGCTTACCCGGTCGGACTGCAGTTCGGCGGCGGAGCCCGCTGACGCCGCCTGCCGTATGCGGCCAACCGGGTCTTCGGCGGACCGCCGGTTTGCTTCGCCTGAGGTGAAGCCGGCGCGTCCGTTGAATCAACCGCGACGGCGACGATGATGGTGGTGGCCGGGAAAGTCCGGGACGTAGCTCAGGTCCAGACCGCCGATGCCGGCGGCCACGTTGACGCCGGTCGATCCCTCTATGCTCAATGGCTGGAGGCCGAAGGTATGGCCGGACCCGCCGACCAGGGCGTTGGCGCCGATGCCCACGCCGAGCGTAGCGCTCGCGGTCACGCCGCCGTAGCTGCCGTGCAGATCGCCGCGTCCAAGCCGGTCGGTCGGCGCGAACACGCCCCACACGATTGTGCCTGAGCGGCGGTAGCCGAGGTCCAGGCCGATCTTGGTGATGTGGCCGACGTAACGTTCAGGCTCACGGTGGCTCGGGGTGAAGACGCAATTGACCCGGCGCGAGGACCCGATCACCTTGCCCCAGCCGCCCGCTACGTTGCAGGTCAGATCGCCGATCTTCACGCCGCTTTCGTGGGCGGACGCCGGACCGTTCAGCGCCATGGTAGCGCCGAGAACGGCGGCCAGGCCGAATGCCGTCTTGCTCATCGTAGAAAGTCCTTCAGCATAGCCCATCCAGGCTGCTCAAAGGCTCCACAAGCGTAGCGGTTCCCACCCGACCGGCCGCCGTATCCGTTCAGCCGGTGTGGGTCTCCACCGTCGTGGTCTTAGTCTGGGTGGCCTTGTGCATGCCATGGCGATGGTGGCGACGATGATGGTGGCGCAACAGCGTCCCATGCCGGGCGTCATGGATGGTCCGTGCGCCGGCGGCGACGTCATGATGGTACTGGTCGCTGATGCCCTTGCCCGTGCCGTCGACCACCTGCTTGGCGTCGCGCCCGATCCCATGGACAGTGTCGGGGATCACGGTGGCGGGCGAGGCCTGGGCGGCGGCTGCGGTAAGCGCCAGCAGGGCCCCAGCCAAGGCGATGACATCCAGTTTCATGACGGCAGACCCTCGTTCCGCGACCGCTCACCCGGCGATGCGGCACGCTATGTAACCGCGAGGGCAGATCGCCGCCAGCCGGCGAAGACCTGATTATCTGTAAGGTGCAGGCTCCTCGCGGCGGTCTCATCCGAGCGCGTGCAAGGCCGCTGCGACGTCACCCGGCTTCGGTCAGCGCGCCTTCCAGCCCCTGCTCGCGGACCTTGCGGTAGAGGGTGGAGCGGCCGATCCCAAGTCGGCGGGCCACCTCGGTCATGTGGCCGGCGTAAATCTCGATGGCGAGCTGGATCAGCTCGCGCTCGACCTCTTCGAGCGGTCGCACATGGCCCTTTTCGTCCAGAACGCTGACGGGTCCCGTCTGCGCGGGGCCGGTGGGCTCGGCCGTCGTCGCCGTCGCATCGGCCGCCGCCGGCGGCATGGACAGGCCGGAGATCGAAGGGAAGTCGTGGGGCTGAAGGTGCGGGTCGTCGCTGAGCACGATGGCGCGGTACACGGCGTTCTCAAGCTGGCGCACATTGCCGGGCCAGTCGAAGGCGGTGAGCATGGCGAGCGTTCCGGGCGAAGCGCCGGCCACGCGCTTGCCCTCCTCGACGTTGAAGCGGCGCACGAAGGCTTCCACCAGCGCCGGCACGTCCTCGCGCCGCTCGCGAAGCGCCGGCGCCTCGATGGGATAGACGTTGAGGCGGTAGAACAGGTCCTCGCGGAAGCGGCCCGCGGCCACCTGGCGGGCCAGGTCGCGGTTTGTGGCCGAGACGATGCGGACGTCCACCTTCACCGGTCGCTTGGAGCCGACAGGATCGATCTCGCCCTCCTGGAGGGCGCGCAGCAGCTTGACCTGCATGTCGAGCGGCAGCTCGCCGACCTCGTCCAGGAACAGGGTGCCGCCGGTGGCCTCGAGGAACTTGCCGGAATGCTTGTCATGGGCGCCGGTGAACGATCCCTTCTCGTGGCCGAACAGGATGGATTCGACGAGGTTCTCAGGGATCGCGCCGCAGTTCACGGCCACGAACGGCTTGCCGGCGCGCTCGCTCTCGCCGTGGACGGCGCGCGCGATCAGCTCCTTGCCGACGCCGCTTTCGCCCAGGATCAGCACCGGGATGGAAGAGCGCGCGGCGCGGCGGCCGAGCGCCTTGACCTGGGCCATGGCGGGCGAGCCGCCGACGAGGTCGTCGAAGCGCGTGCGCCCGGCCGTGCGCTTGGACAGCCGGTCGACCTCGGCGGTCAGCTGCCCCATCTGCAGCACGTTGCGGATGGAGACGATGATCCGCTCCGGGCTCGCCGGCTTGATGAAGAAGTCCTGGGCGCCGGCCTGCATGGCCTGCACCACCGTATCCACCCCGCCGGTGGCGGTCAGCACGATCACGGGCGCGGTGAAGCCTTGGGCGCGCAGGCTCTTGAGCACCTCGATCCCCGGGGTGTGGGGCATGACGAGATCCAGGATCACCACGTCGGGCTTCAGGCCCGTGGCGATGCGGTCCAGCGCGGCGTCGCCGCCGTCGGCCTGCGCGACCGCGAAGCCTTCCCGCTCCAGCACCGCCCCGATGAGGCGGCGCTGGGTCGGGTCGTCGTCCACGATCAGCACCGTCTTGGCCATGAAGGTCCCCGTCGCCGCGCGGCTCGCGCGTCCGGGGCTGCTATGGCCCACCGCCCGTGAAGATGCGGTTTAAGCGGCAAGCTCCGCGTCGACGGTCGGAGCCAGGGAGCGGCGGAAGAAGACGGCGAAGAGCAGGATCAGCACTCCGCCCAGCGCGACCAGGGCGGCGTGCAGGCTCCAGAAGGCGACGCCGCCCATGCGCTCCAGCAGGCCGCCGAGCCAGCCCACGCCCATGTTGGCCAGGAAGAAGCTCAGATAGTAGACGCCGATCATCAGCCCGCCCACCGCCTTGGGCGCCGCGCGCGAGTAGAGCGCCAGTCCAACCGGGAACAGGTTGGCGATGCCGATGTCGTTGACGATGTGGAAGCCCAGGCCCCAGGCCAGGCCAACCTTGTGGTGGGTGACGAGTTCCTGCGCGCTGGCGGCGGCGAGCAGCAGCGGCGCGCTGGCGGCGATGAAGGCGCCGATGGCCAGCTTGACGATCTCGTCCGGCTCGCGCCGCACCGTCGCCCACCAGCGCCAGAACGTCATCGCGCCCAGCAGCATCGCGGTGGAGACGATCGCGTCCAGCGACACCAGCCAGGTCACCGGCAGCGTCTGGCCAAAGAAGACGAGATTGTAGTTGGCGTCGCCCCAGACGAGGTAGGCGTTGAAGATCTCCATGTTGCCGATCACCGCCAGGGCCATGGGGACGAGCAGGGCGATCAACAGCACGACGGTCAGGCCCTCTCCGCGCGCCAGCCTGGGTCGGACCGTCCGGCCGCCCGCTGCGCGTCGACCCGGGTCCGCCGGCAGCCAGCGTCGCCCCGACAGATAGACCGCTAGCCCCAGCAGCATGCCCACGCCCGCCGCTCCGAAGCCCCAATGCCAGGCCACTTTCTGGCCCAGCGTCCCGCAGATCAGGGGCGAGACGATCACCGCCACGTTGATGCCGATGAAATAGACCTGGAAGGCGTCGGCCCGGCGCAGGTCGCCCGGCGCGTAGAGTTCGCCGACCTGGGTGGCGATGTTGCCCTTGAAGCAGCCGACGCCCACCAGCAGGCATAAGAGCGCCAGGAGGAACGGCCCTTCGAAGGCCATCAGGAAGTGGCCGAGCGCCATGACCAGGGCGCCCAGCACGATGGTGCGGGTGCGCCCGAGCACCCTGTCTGCGATCCAGCCCCCAGCCAGCGGCGTCAGATAGACCCCGCCCGCATACAGCCCGAAGATCACAGAGGCCAGGGCGGCAAGCGATAGGCGCCCGTAGACGTGCTCGAGCCCGCTTCGGAAGGCGGCGAAGGCGGCCACGTGCTCCACGTGTCCGGGCAGCAGCAGCTGCTGGCCCATGTAGAGCACCAGAAGGGCCTGCATGCCGTAGTAGGAAAACCGCTCCCACGCCTCGGCGAAGACCAGGAAGCCGAGACCTAACGGATGACCCAGGAAGCTCCTGACGCCTGGAGCCTCCACCGCCGTTTGGGACGCTACGACCATACGCAAGCCTACTCACACGATACTGGGCGCCGCCCCTACACCGGCACAACAACCCAGGTTATCGCCAAATGCGATTTCGGGTGCGGCGTTTTAGCCTCGCGCCCCAGTCAGCTTACTCAACGCCCTGAACCAGCGGCCGAGTAGCTCGGCTTCCGCATAGAGCCGCGCCGTCCGCTCGGCCGCCTCCGCATCGATCCCCCAGCGCGCTTCCTGGAACGCCTCGTCGAAGCGGGACAGGGTGAGGGCGGCGGCCGCATCCAGTCGGCCGCGCTGAAGGGCGAGCGCCAGGATGGCCGACCCGAACAGGGGAGCGGCGACGGCTACGCCGGCCAGAGTGAAGCGATCCAGTTCGGCGGCCAGCGTCTCGACCCGCACCAGCGCCTCCGCCGGCTGGGCCAGCAGGGTCACGCCCTGGCACTGACGCAGCGTGACGCCAAGCGTGTCGCGCGCCCAGTCCAGCATGGGCGTCCAGGCGGCGCGCTCGGCCTCGACCAGGGCCTGCGGAGCCTCGGCGAGATAACAGAGCACGTCCGCGCCGGCGTAGCGCGCCACCTCCCGGGCCAGCGCCGCGCCCGCCCCGGCTGTCCGGTCGATCACGGTGACCGCAAGCCGGTGGGCGGGCATCGTCTCCGCGTCTATCGCATCGCCCTGGGCGTACCATTCCGCGCAGACCAATCCAGCCAGCGCCTCGGTCGGCAGCACGAGCGGCGCGCCCGCCGGCGTCTTCACGCCGCGCCCGTCGAGCCGGACCTCGAAGCCGCCGTCCCGTTCGGCGACTGCGGCCTCTTGATAGAATCGACGAGGATGGGAAGAGGGGGAGTTGGGCCGCCGCATTCATGCTCCGGTCAGCTGGCATGGGTCAGGACGTGCTGTAGCGGCGCCAGACGCCGTGCGCGATGGTGAGAGGCCATGACCCTGCGTTCCGATCCCGCCCTGCAGTCCGCCATCGCGGTCACGCGCTTTGGCCTCGGCGCACGCGCGGGCGAGCTGCAGGGCGCGAGCGGCGACCCGCAGGGCTGGCTGGCGGCTCAAATCCGTACGTCCGGCGCCGACATCCCGCTGGCG
>CAXTUT010000101.1:0-7576 GCA_964247465.1 uncultured Caulobacteraceae bacterium
GGCCAGTTCTACGCCCTGCCCCAGGCGCCCCAGCAGTTCAAGCAGCTGCTGATGGTCTCGGGCTTCGACCGCTACTTCCAGATCGCGCCCTGTTTCCGCGACGAGGCGGCGCGGGCCGACCGTTCGCCCGGCGAGTTCTACCAGCTCGACGTGGAGATGAGCTTCGTCACCCAGGACGACGTCTTCGCCGCCATAGAGCCCGTGATGCGGGGGGTGTTCGAGGAGTTCGGTGCAGGCAAGCGCGCCACCGAAGGTCCTTTCCCACACATCCCCTTCCGCGAGGCGGTGAGAAAGTACGGCTCCGACAAGCCGGACCTGCGCAATCCCATCGAGATGCAGGACGTCTCCGAGCGATTCCGCGGCGGCGGTTTCGGCGTGTTCGCGCGTATCCTTGAGCAGCCGAAGGCGGAGATCTGGGCTATCCCGGCGCCCGGCGGGGGCTCCAGAGCCTTCTGCGACCGCATGAACGACTGGGCCAAGGGCGAGGACCAGCCGGGCCTGGCCTACATCTTCTGGCGTGAGGGCGAGGAGGGCGGCGCGGGACCCGTCGCGAAGAACCTAGGCTTGGAACGCACCGAGGCGCTGCGCATCCAACTCGGATTGAAGGCGGGTGACGCGGTATTCTTCGCCGCGGGCGAGCCGCAGGCCTTCTACAAGTTCGCGGGCCTCGCGCGCACCAAGGTCGGTACCGAGCTGAAGCTGGTGGATGTAGACCAGTTCAAGTTCTGCTGGATCGTCGACTTCCCCATGTACGAGTGGAACGAGGAGGACAAGAAGATCGACTTCTCCCACAATCCCTTCTCGATGCCGCAAGGCGAGCTGGAGGCGCTGGAGAGCCGGGATCCGCTCGACATCTTAGCCTACCAGTACGACATCGTGTGCAACGGGGTGGAGCTGTCCTCCGGCGCGATCCGAAACCACAAGCCGGAGATCATGCTGCGCGCCTTCGAGATCGCCGGCTACGGCGCAGCGGAGGTGGAGGCGCGCTTCGGCGGCATGCTGAACGCCTTCCGCTACGGCGCCCCGCCGCACGGAGGCATCGCGCCGGGCGTGGACCGCATCGTCATGCTGCTGGCCGGCGCGTCCTCGATCCGCGAGGTGATCGCCTTCCCGCTGAACCAGCAGGCCCAGGACCTGATGATGCAGGCGCCTTCGCCCGTAAGCGATGCGCAGCTCAAGGATCTGCACATCCGCGTCGCCACCCCGCCCAAGGCCTGAGGAAGGCCGGACGGGGCGCTCCTGTCGAGCCATCCCTGAGGCGGGATGGCCTTCGCTTCACGATGTCAAAGACCCTCGGCCTGGCCGCCCCGCCAGGGTTCCTCCCCGTCTACCCCCGCCCCCACCAGCCGAGCCAGATGGCAGGTTGCCACTTTGTTCCGGTCCGCGGGAGGTTCAGTTCAGGGGCGCCGCGCGGCCCGACGCTAAGCCGCCGCGCCCGCGCCCAGGATCCAGCCCTCCTCCCGCTCTACCGCCTCGCGCAGCGCCGCATCCGCGTCGCGTGGCGGGGCGAAGGCGGCGCCGAGCCTGCCCTGTTCGTCCATCCGGGCGAAGTGCTCGCAGAGCGTGCGGACCTGGGCGCGGTCGGCGATCTCGCCGGGTTCCGGCTTGGCGGGGACCAGGGCCGGATAGACCTCCGCCACCACGGTCTCCACCGCATGGACGTCCATGGGCGTCAGCTCCCGCCAGCCGGTCTGGAACGGCCAGACCACCGCCTTGTCGGCCATCGCCTCCATGAAGCGCCGCACGGCCGGCACCCCGACCAGGGTCTGGCTGCCCACCGTGCCGTTGCCGAAAATCTGCCAGACGCTCTTGGCGCCCGCTTTGCCCGCGCCCTGGGTCGCCAGGTCGGTGTGGCGCAGGCTGGCCAGCGGGAAGTCGGCCGAGAGCGAGGGCTTGGTGGCCGACAGCCAGCGCTGGGTGTCCTTGGGCGGTGCGCCCCAGAACGGCCAAGGCTGGTCGGTCATGAGCCGGTTCATCTTGGAGGCGACGGCGAAGCGGTTGTTGGCGTTGTCCGCCTTGTCCACAACGTTGGACGACAGGAAGGCCCACATGGCGTCCCAGTTCGGCGTCTTCAGCTTCAACATCTCCGCCGTGCCCGCCGGATAGCCGAGCGCGAAGTCGAAGCCGACCAGCGAACGGTCGTTGCGTCGGCGCAGGTCGGCCATGACCCCGGCGAGCTGCTTCTCCGCCGCGGCTCGGGTCGGCGGGTTGAAGGCCTCGAACGTCGGGCGGAAGCGGATGTCGCGTTTCAGCACGCCGATCCAGACGGAGTCCTTGCCGGTCTTGGCGCTGGCGGCGGCGCTCCAGTCGACCATGACGTAGGCGTTGAACAGGCGGGTCACGGGCGGTCCTCGTCTGGGATCGGGTGCGAAGTCTCGGGCGTCGAGGACGCCGGCCAAGCTATGCGAGCGGTAAAGCTTCTAGCCGGATCAGGCCTAGGGATGAAGCGCGTCGGCGCGCGACATGACCACCGCTGCGGGTCTAGAAGCCGTTCGACCCAGATGGAAGGCTCCATGTCCCAGCTCAAGGCCGGCGTCGTCGGCGCCGGCGTCTTCGCCGGCTTCCACGCCCGCAAGTACGCCGCGTCAGCCGACGTCGTGCTCGCCGGCGTCTACGATCCCGACCTGACACGCGCCCGCGCCCTGGCCGCCGAGCTCGACGCGCCAGCCTGCGACAGTCTGCAGGCGCTGCTGGACGTCTGCCACGTGGTGACCGTCGCCAGCCCCGGCTCGACACACGCGGAGGTGGCCGAACGCGCCATCGCCGAGGGCCGCCATCTCTATGTCGAAAAGCCGCTCGCCCGCACGCTGCAGGCGGGTGCAGCCGTGGTGGAGCGCGCCGGCCAGCGGCGGCTGGTGCTCGCCTGCGGCCATCAGGAGCGGGTCATCTTCGCCGCCATGGGCCTGCTCGGCACGCCCGAACCGGCCATGCGGCTGGAGTCGGTGCGGCGCGGGCTGCCCGGTCTCCGCTCGCGCGACGTTTCCTGCGTGCTCGACCTGATGATCCACGACCTCGACCTCGCCCTGCAGCTCGGCGGCGACGACATCCTGTCGGTCACCGCTTCGGGTGAGTTCGATCAGGTGCGCGCCGAGATCGTTTTCCGCGGCGGCCTTCACGCCGTGCTGGAGGCGTCGCGCATCGCGACTGCGCGGGAGAGGACCATGCGGCTGGAGTATGCGTCGGGCGCGGTGGAGGTGGACTTCCTGGCGCCGGCCTTCCGCAACGCCGCCGCCTTCAGCCTGAACCCGGACTTCGCCGCCACACCGCAGGGGCGCGACCCGCTCGGCGCCTGTGTGGACGGCTTCGTACAGGCGGCGCTCGGCCGTACCGAGCGGCCGGTGGTGACAGGCGAGGAGGGCCTGGCCGCCTTGGCGCTCGCGCTGCGGGTGGAGAGGGCGGCCGGGCTGGCGTCCGCGTAAAGCCGTTGCGCCCTCAAGCCGCCGCTGGTACATCCCCGCGCTCCGGCTTTGGCCGTGCGCGCCGGGTCTCGGGTCTCGTCGCACTCGACATGGCGGGAGGCGGCGCGCCTCACCGGGTTCCCGCCGGCGTAGGAGTGTAGCTCAGCTGGTAGAGCATCGGTCTCCAAAACCGAGGGTCGTGGGTTCGAGTCCCCCCACTCCTGCCATCCTTTCACCACCCCCGCGGCGCTGATATCCTGCGACGAGGGGCCGTCTGGAGGCATACTGCCTCCATAACAGTTGGATTTACGAGCCGGACGATGGCGAGAGACCAGGGCGTGAAGACGCCGGCCAAGGGGCCGGCCCCCAAGGCGGTCCGCCCGCCGGCGAAGGCCACCGCGCCCGCGCCCGTCGCCGCCAAGGCGGTGGAGGCTGCGCCAAAGCGCAAGACCAGCCCCCAGCAGTTCTGGCGCGAGGTCCAGGTCGAGGCGCGCAAGATCACCTGGACGCCGTGGCGCGAGACCTGGATCACCTCGGTGCTCGTCGGCGTCATGGTGGTCATCACGGCCATCTTCTTCTCCGTGGTGGATGGCGTGTTCAATTTCCTGATGCAGCAGTTCCTCCGGCTCGCGAGCGGAGGCTAGAAGGCCATGACCGACACCCAGACCGCAGCCGCGCCCAAGGCGCAGGCCAACCCGCACCACAAGTGGTACATCGTCCACGCCTACTCCAACTTCGAGAAGAAGGTGGCCGAGGCGATCCGCGACCAGGCCCGCCAGCAGGGCATCGAGGACACCTTCTCCGAAATCCTTGTGCCGACCGAGGACGTCGTCGAGGTCCGGCGAGGGCGCAAGTTCAACTCCGAGCGCAAGTTCTTCCCCGGCTACGTGCTGGTGAAGATGGAGCTGACCGACGAGGCCTATGTGCTCGTCAAGAACACCCCCAAGGTGACCGGCTTCCTGGGCAGCCAATCCAAGCCTGCGCCGGTCTCCGAGAAGGAGGTCCAGCGCATCCTCGGCGCGGTGGAGGAGGGGGTGGAGCGTCCCAAGCCCACCATCCGCTTCGAGATCGGCGAGCAGGTGCGCGTCACCGATGGCCCGTTCCAGAGCTTCGTCGGCTCGGTGGAGCAGGTGGACGAGGACCGGGCGCGCCTGCGCGTCACCGTCTCCATCTTCGGCCGCGCCACTCCGGTGGAGCTGGAGTACGGCCAGGTGGAGAAGGGCGCGGGCTAGGGGCCCGCCTTTCGTCACTCATCCCTCCCGTCATCCCCGGGACAAGCTCGAGGATGATGGGGAGGGTCTAAAAGGGTCGGTGCGGCGTCCTATGTGACGGCGCGCTGAACGGGCGACGCGGCCTTCGCCGCCAACCCGAAACCCGTGGAAGGGGCGTCACCCCGCACCACGGCTCACTGAAGGCGGCAGTCCTGCCGTCGCAGCCAGGAGGAGATCATGGCTAAGAAGATACTGGGTTACGTCAAGCTGCAGGTGAAGGCCGGCTCAGCCACGCCTTCGCCGCCGATCGGGCCGGCCTTGGGCCAGCGCGGCGTGAACATCATGGGCTTCTGCAAGGAGTTCAACGCCCGCACCGCCGAGATGGAGAAGGGCACGCCGCTGCCGACGGTGATCACCGTCTACCAGGACAAGTCGTTCACCTTCATCACCAAGACTCCGCCGGCGACCTTCTTCATCAAGCAGGCGCTGAACCTGAAGTCAGGCTCCAAGAACCCCGGCAAGGACATCGTGGGCAAGGTCACGCGCTCCCAGTGCCGCGATATCGCCGAAAAGAAGATGAAGGACCTCAACGCCGCCGACATGGACGCCGCCTCCAAGATCATCGAGGGCTCGGCGCGCTCCATGGGCCTGGAAGTGGTGGACTGAACCCATGGCCAAGCAAGCACAAGTCAAGCTCACCAAGCGCGAACAGGCCTGGACGGTGACCGCCGACAAGCTCCACGGCGTGGAGGAGGCCATCACTGCGGTGAAGGCCAACGCCAAGGCCAAGTTCGACGAGTCGGTGGAGATCAGCGTCAACCTCGGCGTCGATCCCCGCCATGCCGACCAGCAGGTCCGCGGCGTCGTCAACCTGCCGTCCGGCACCGGCAAGGACGTGCGCGTCGCCGTCTTCGCGCGCGCCGCCAAGGCGGAGGAGGCGACCAAGGCCGGGGCCGACATCGTGGGCGCCGAGGACCTGCTCGAGCGCGTCCAGGGCGGCTTCCTGGAGTTCGACCGCGTGATCGCCACGCCCGACATGATGGCGCTCGTCGGCCGTCTGGGTAAGGTGCTGGGCCCGCGCGGCCTGATGCCCAACCCCAAGGTCGGCACCGTGACCCCCAACGTCGCCCAGGCCGTCAAGGACGCCAAGGGTGGCGCGGTGGAGTTCCGGGTCGAGAAGGCGGGCATCGTCCACGCCGGCATCGGCAAGGTCAGCTTCACCGACGAGGCGCTACTCGCCAACGTGCGCGCCATGGTCGACGCCTTGTCCAAGGCCAAGCCGTCCGGCGCCAAGGGTCAGTACATCAAGAAGATCGCGCTGAGCTCGACCATGGGGCCGGGCGTGAAGGTCGAGCCGTCCACGGTGGCCCAGGCCTGACCAACCGCGGCGAGAGCCGTATCCTATGACGAGGGAAGGGGCGGGGCCTTGAGGGCCGCCGCCCCTTTTCCGTTCTGCAACCCATGGTTTGCTGTTTCGTGTAGCCGAACCTACTGTTCCGGCTAGCCGAGAGATCAAGATGGCGTCCCACGTTCGCGACAAGGAGACGGACATGGTCGTGAGGGAGGTCGCAAGGCTGAGAAACGAAGGCCTCACCGAAACGATCAAGGCGGTGTTTGGCGAGGACCTGCGGCGGCGTGCGGAGGAGGCGCCTTTGCAGGAGCGCATCAGGCGAATCCAGGAGAAGGTGTTGTCCTACCCGCCGACGGGGCTTGAGGCTGACAAGGCCTTCTACGACTCGCTGAATGACGAAGAGGACTGATGTTCCTCCACGCGTCGGCGATGTCTGCATGTTGACGGGCGAGCCCGAGGCGCAGGACTTCGTGGATCGGATGGACGCCGCCCAGCGTCGCCTGACGTCAGGGCCCGCCATCTATGAAGCCAGTCAGGCGGTGGCGAGGAAGCGCAACTGTGGCGTGAAGGTCGCGGCCGAGATCGTGGAGGAGTTCCTCCGGGAGTCGAAGATCGAAACGGTGGTGATCGGCTTGGCGGAGTTCCGAGGCGCGATCGACGCCCACGACCGCTCCGGCAAGGGCCGCCATCCGGCGCGGCTGAACATGGGCGAATGCTTCGCCTACGCCTGCGCCCGCATCCATGGCGTGCCGCTGCTGTTCAAGGGCGAGGATTTCGCGCTGACGAATGTGGCGGGAGCGTAAGAAGACGCAATGACTGCAGCAAAGAGTTTTCTGATAAGAGGCAACGGACACCAGATTGCAAACAGGCGTAAAGCACTAAATTTTGTCTCAGATCGTATTCCCGAGTTAATCATTATCGACGAAAGGACCGTAAACCTTCCTCCGTACGGCGATTGCGCCTTCGCAGCGTACACTCATGAGGATGGCGCAATGATAAGCACGCCTAACCGCAAGGACAACACGTTCGGCTCGGCTGATTGGCATGCCCACGGCCGCATAATGATGTTCCGGGACTATCATGATGGACGCTGCGGCGTTTTTATCTGTCCGATTAAGCCATTGTTCGAGAAGCGGACGATCGGTCAGCATGGCGTCAAGTGGGCCGATATCATTGACCTAGCCGAAATGAAGCAGGTCTTTCGCACCGCGTAGATAGCCCACGTCATTGATCCCGGGATCGTATTGGTGCATACGACAGCCCCTCCGGTAGCTGGCTAGCCAGCCGCCGTCCTGTCCGAGAACTGCGGGCCAGCCTAGGCTGGCTTAATCCACACGGCCGCGGGGAGACGGGGAAGCAAGGGTCACGCGGTCTGCGTATGCGCAGAGCCTGCCGTCGGCCGCACGCATCCTCGGGATAGGTCTATCCGCAACGCGTTCTCCGCGAGGAGGGGGCGTATGCGGCGTTTGCGGTCGTCGGATGGTCCGGCGGCTGATGCTGTACGTGCAACGGAGACCGTATGGACCGCGCGCAGAAGGCCGAGTCGATCGAAGAGCTTAAGGGCGTCTTCGCGAACTCCGGCGCTGTCATCGTGACCCACTATCTGGGTCTCACCG
>CAXTUT010000102.1:0-7501 GCA_964247465.1 uncultured Caulobacteraceae bacterium
GGCCCATGCCCACGATGCCGAGCGACTTGCCGCGGATGCGCCGGCCCATCATCCACGTCGGCGCCCAGCCTTCGAAGCGGCCGGCCTCCAGCGCCCTGGCCCCTTCGACCACCCGGCGCGAGACCGCAAGGATCAGGGCCATGGCCATGTCGGCGGTGTCTTCGGTCAGGACGCCGGGCGTATTGGTGACGGTGATCCCGCGCGCGTTGGCGGCGGCCACGTCGATGTGCTCGAAGCCCGCGCCGAAATTGGCGATCAGCTTAAGCTGGACGCCCGCCCGGGCCAGCAGGGCCGCGTCGATCCGGTCGGTCACGGTGGGCGCCAGCACCTCGGCCCGCGAGAGGGCGCCGGCCAGGGCGTCCGGCGTCATCGGGCGATCGTCAGCGTTCAGCTCCACGTCGAACAGCTCGCGCATGCGAGCTTCCACCGCAGCCGGCAGTTTGCGCGTGACGACGACTTTAAGCTTGCGATCGGCCATGAGGGCGAAGGAGAAGAGCGGGTGCGATCGCTCGGGGCCAGGGTCTGTAGCAAAGCGTCCGGCGCGGGCCAATGGGCGGCCGTGGCGGCGATCCTGGTCGCCGTGCTTCCCTGCGCGTGTTCACGGCGTGACGGCGCAAACGCCGTCCAAGCGGGCGCCCGCCAGACGCCTTCCGGCCTGCCCGTGCCTCGATACGTCTCTTTGAAGTTCGACAAGGTGAATGCGCGTGGCGGTCCGGGCGACGACTACGACCTGAAGTGGATTTATCGCGTCAAGGGCCTGCCCCTGCAGGTGGTGGCCGAAACCGATGAATGGCGGCGCGTGTGCGATGCGGACGGGTCGCTGTCCTGGATCCATCGCCGCACCACCGACGCGCGCCGCACCGTCATGCGCGTCCAGGCCCAGCCGCTGGCGCTGCACTCCACTCCACAGGACACCGCGCCGGAGACCGCGACGCTGGTGGGCCGCGCCATCGCCGAGCTGAAGTCGTGTCAGGCCGACGGCTGGTGCCGCATCGCGGTCGGCCGCGCCAAAGGCTGGGTGAGGGCGGACCAGGTCTGGGGGACCGCGCCGGCCGCCCAGTGCCGCTGAAGCGCGCACGCTGCGCCGTCGTGCTCGCCCCGGCGCAGGCTTCAGGCCGCCGCCCGCGCCGCCGCCGCGGACTCCAGCACCTCTTCCAGCGCCGCCTGCAGCTTGGCCAATTCAATAGGCTTGGCCACGTGGCCGTCCATGCCGGCGGCGAGGTAGGCCTCGACCTGATGGGTCAGGGCGTTGGCGGACAGAGCTAGGATCGGGGTGCGCGCGCGTCCGGTCTCCGCCTCCTCGGCGCGGATGCGGCGGGTGGCGGTCACCCCGTCCTGGCGCGGCATCTGGATATCCATCAGCACCACGTCGAAACGGCCGTCGCGCCAGGCGTTCACCGCCTCCACGCCGTCTGCGGCCAGCGTCAGGTCCACGCCGAAGATCTGCATGATGGTGGTCAACACGAGCTGGTTGGTTGGATTGTCCTCGGCCGCCAGCACGCGCAGCGGCGCCGCTTGCGTCACAGTCTCCTCCATCTTCGGCGCCTCGGCCTGCGGCTCAGACTCGACTGACGCCAGCTTGATCGTTTCGCTGACGGGCTCGGCGACCGCGTCCGCTTTCGCGCGCGGCAGGGGCAGAACCGCGGAAAAGGCGGAGCCCTGGCCGGGTTCGCTCTGCACCGACACCGCTCCGCCCATCAGCTCGGCCAATTCGCGGCAGATGGCCAAGCCGAGCCCCGTTCCACCGAACCGACGGGTGGTGGAGGCGTCTAGCTGGGTGAACTTCTGGAACAGCATGGCGAGCTTGTCGGCCGCTATGCCCATGCCCGTGTCATGCACGGTGATCCGCAGCCCTTCGTCTCCCGCGACGTCCTGCACGCAGACGCTGAGCCGCACCTCGCCCCGCTCGGTGAACTTCAGCGCGTTGGAGAGGAAGTTGTTGAGGATCTGGCGCAGGCGCGCGGCGTCGCCCATCCGCAGGCCCTGCGCCTCGGTCGAGACCTCCATGACCAGACTCACGCCCTTGCGCGAGGCCACGGCGGCGAAGCCCGCCACGGCGGCCGCGGCCACCGCTTTCACATCGAAGCATGCGACCTCCAGCTCCAACCGGCCGGCCTCGATCTTGGAGACGTCCAAGATGTCGTTCAGCAGCGACAGCAGCGTCTCGCCGGACTGATGGATCACATCCACCTGTTCGCGCTGCGCCGCCTCCAAGGGGCTGCGGGCGAGGATTTGCGCCATGGCCAGCACGCCATTGAGCGGCGTGCGAATTTCATGGCTCATGTTGGCGAGGAACTGCGACTTGGCGGAATTGGCCGCTTCGGCCGCGTCGCGCGCTTCGACCAGAGCATCCAGGCTGCGGCGAAGCGCCAGGTCCTTCACCTGCAACCGCGACATGAGCACGTTGAACTGCTGGGTCAGCCGGCCGATCTCGTCGGGCGCGCCGGCCTCGACCCGCATGTGGAACCCACCGTCCTGGCCCACCGCCTCCATCGCCTGCGCCAGCCGCGCCACCGGTGTGGTGATCCTGGCCGCCAGCCAGCGCCCCAAAAACAGCGCCAGCGCGGTGGCCGCAAAGAACAGGGCTCCGCCCATTGCGAGATACTGGCCGAGCGCCGCGGTCGCCGGCCGCGCGGCCACCCCTATCCTGAGCGTGCCGAAGAGACGGCCGGCGTGGCTGACCGGCGTGCTGTAAAAGGTGCTGGCGCGCAGGCCGGACCGCGAGGTCATGGCGAACATCACCCGACCATCCGCCATGCGGACCTCGCCCGAGGCGACCCGGCCAAAATCGCTGAACAGCATCAGGTCCTTGCCGGCCTGGGCGGAGTCGTGCGCCGCGAGCGCTGCACCGACGTCTTCGGCGAGCACTTGGGACAGCCGCTCTCCATAGCGGCGCTCGCCCACCTGCTCGTCGCGGTGCTGCTCCAGCATGAATAGGGTGCAGCCCACAAACAAGACCGTCACGACCGTGACCAGGATGGCCGCGGAGATGCGCGCCTGCAAGGACTGAGGCCTTCCGCGGCTGCGGGTCAACGATCCCGCCAGGCCGAGCCCATCCGCCACCGGGGCGGCGGGACGGGAGGTTACGAACGGGGGATCGGCGACGCTCATCGGGCGGCACCCTAGTCCGGTTGTCCTAACGCTTCGCTTAGGCCAGCGGGCCGCAGCCCTTATGATCCCGCAACACTCGCCTGAAGCGCGAAAAATGTCTGGTTAATGGCGAGATTTAGGCTAGCGTCAAGCTTAACTTCGTGTTTACCCTGCAGTTAGGCCTTTTGAGGCTGGAGGGGCTCTCATGGAACGCGCGCTCGTCGCACAACAAGTGGCCAACAAGTTGTTCGCCACGGAAAACGCCATCGACCAGGCGATCGCCGACGCGGCGGCGCTGGTCGGCGAACTGATCAAGGCGCGCCAGGAGCTCGGCGTCTCCGCCGTGTTCGGCGACGAGGCGATGTCCAAGGCGACCGTGGCGCTCGCCGCCCTTGGCCAGGCGCGCACCGCCATGGTGGCCGCGCACCACGAACTGAACGATTCCAAGCTGCGCGCCGGCATCCGGACGAAGCTTGCCGGCGCCGGCGACAAGCCCCCATCGAACCAGAGCGCCGCTCCTGACCACCTCCGCCAGGTCGGCTGACCGGTTCGCAACACCTTAACTTTTCTATGGGTAGATGCATCCTGGCGGAGTTCCGCCGGGATGCTTTTTATGGGTCACAGTTGGGTTTCCGTCGCAGGCTGGTTGATGCCGGTACTGACCTGCGGGTTTGCTTGGCTGAAGGGTGGTCTGCCTGAGCGCCTTGGCGGGACTTGGGTCCTTGCTATAGACTTAGCATCCGATTTGGCGATGGCCATCAGCTTTCCACATACACCCCAATTAGTTTTGTTTGCCTTAGACTTTCTTCTCGCTGCAGGACTGCTGGTGCTAGCCTTGCGCTTCAGCAGCGCATGGCTAGGCCTAGCTATGTTACTTCAGAGCGCGGCTCTGTTTGGACACGCACTGATCCTCGGAGGCGGTGGCTTCCCTCCCGTCCAATGGTCCGTCATGAACGACGTTATTAGCTTGCTGATGCTGACGTGTATCGCGGCGGCCACGATCATGTCTTGGCGTACCCGCGTTCGCGCCCCGCTCCGACCGGTTACCCGATACTTCGGAGATGCATCGGCATCCTGACCGGCACGCCTCGCCTGCCTCAATACCGGTAGTGCTCTGGCTTGAAGGGGCCGGCGACGGGCACGTCGATGTAGTCGGCCTGGGCCTTCGACAGCTGGGTCAGCTTGGCGCCCAGCTTGGCGAGGTGGAGCATGGCGACCTTCTCGTCCAGGTGCTTGGGAAGGGTGTAGACCTCGTTGCGGTACTTGCCCGCGCCCTTGTTGGTCCAAAGCTCGATCTGGGCCAGGGTCTGGTTGGTGAACGAGGCCGACATCACAAAGCTCGGATGGCCTGTGGCGTTGCCGAGGTTCACCAGCCGGCCTTCCGACAGCAGGATGATCTTCTTGCCGTCGGGGAACTCGATGTGGTGAACCTGCGGCTTGATCTCATCCCACTTGAAGTTCTTCAGGCCCGCGACCTGAATTTCGCTGTCAAAGTGGCCGATGTTGCAGACGATGGCGTTGTTCTTCATCGCCCGCATATGATCCACCGTGATCACGTCCTTGTTGCCGGTGGCGGTGACGAAGATGTCGGACTTGCCGGCCATGTCGTCCAGGGTCTGGACCTCATAGCCTTCCATGGCGGCCTGAAGCGCGCAGATCGGGTCGATCTCGGTGACCACCACCCGCGCGCCGCCCTGGCGCAGCGAAGCGGCGCTGCCTTTGCCCACGTCGCCGTAGCCGCACACCACCGCGACCTTGCCGGCCAGCATCACGTCGGTGCCGCGGCGGATGGCGTCCACCAGGCTCTCGCGGCAGCCGTAGAGGTTGTCGAATTTGGACTTGGTGACGCTGTCGTTGACGTTGATGGCCGGGAACGGCAGCTCGCCCTTCGTCGCCATCTGGTAGAGGCGGTGGACGCCGGTGGTGGTCTCCTCCGACACGCCCTGGATGGCGTCGCGAATGGCCGAGTAGAAGCCAGGCTTCTCCTTCAGGTAACGTTTCATCACCGCGAACAGCGCCTCCTCCTCCTCGTTCTGCGGGTCGGAGATGACGCTGGCGTCCTTCTCAGCCTTGGGCCCGAGCACGCAGAGCAGGGTTGCGTCGCCGCCGTCGTCCAGGATCAGGTTGGGATAGCCGCCGTCGGCCCACTCGAAGATCTTGTGGGCGTAATCCCAGTATTCCTCCAGCGTCTCGCCCTTGGTGGCGAAGACCGGGGTGCCGGTGGCGGCGATGGCGGCGGCGGCGTGGTCCTGGGTGGAGAAGATGTTGCAGGACGCCCAGCGGATGTCGGCGCCCAGCGCCTGCAGCGTCTCGATCAGCACCGCGGTCTGGATGGTCATATGGAGCGAGCCGGCGATGCGCGCGCCCTTCAGCGGCTGGTCGCGGCCGAACTCCTCGCGCACGGCCATCAGGCCGGGCATCTCGGTCTCGGCGATATCGATCTCCTTGCGGCCGAAACCGGCCAGGGAGATGTCGCGCACGATGTAGTCGGCCATGGTCGGCTCCGAGAGGATTTCGGCGCGTCTATATCGGGGCGGACCGCGCCGGGCAACCCGCACATAAGGATGTCCTTATATGCGGGTCCAGGCGTGGCGCATCCGCCTTGCCGCCGGCCTGCCCGTCGAGCGGGCGGAACACCGGCGTTGACCCCTCATCGGCGGCGCCCTAGAAACGCGCCTTCCGACGACCTGCCGGCGCCAGCCTGCGGGAGCGGGCCCAGGTGGCGGAATTGGTAGACGCGCTGGCTTCAGGTGCCAGTGGTGTAAAAACCGTGGAGGTTCGAGTCCTCTCCTGGGCACCATCTTCTCGCCGGTCTGCGGCGACGCGGCCCTTCAGCAGGCTCTGCCCTTGTCCGTAGCGATCCCGACGTCTCCTTCATGACCGTTCACCTGCACCATAACGACCTGCCGGACGGTCTCGGCTTTGGCTCCGCGGTCGCGGTCGATTCGGAAGCCATGGGCCTGCGCCTGCGCCGAGACGCGCTGACGGTGGTGCAGCTGTCCGCCGGGGACGGCGACGCCCACGTGGTCCAGCTCGGCCGTCCCGACTATAATGCGCCCAACCTTAAGCGCCTGCTGACCGATCCGGAGGTCCTGAAGATCTTCCACTTCGGCCGCTTCGATATCGCCATGTTCCTCGTTCACCTTGGGGTCATGACGGCTCCGGTCTACTGCACCAAGATCGCGTCGCGCCTGGCGCGGACCTATACCGATCGGCACGGGCTGAAAGACGTGACCAAGGAGCTGATCGGAGTCGACATGTCCAAGGCGCAGCAGAGTTCGGACTGGGGCCAGGCCACCTTGACGCCCGAGCAGCAGGCCTACGCCGCGTCCGACGTGCTGAACCTGCACGCGCTGAAGGCTCGCCTGGATACTATGCTGGAGCGCGAGGACCGCATGGAACTGGCCCAAGCCTGCTTCGACTTCCTTCCCGCGCGCGCCAGCCTGGATGCGGCCGGCTGGGACGACGTCGACATCTTCGCCCACAGCTAAGCGCGCGCATCGTGGCCGACGTGCGTTTCAGGGACGAAGTGCTGGGCCCGCTGCGGGTTCCCGCCAGAGGCGAACCGCCGGTGGGTCCGCCCGTCGGGCCGCCCTCGCCCGACCTTGTGCGGCGCGCCGAAGCGCTGGAGCGCTGGCGCAAACGCTCGCGCCAGATCCACATTCTGCGCAAGGCGCTGCCGGCCGGCATCGGATTGATCCTGCTGCTCGGCGTCGGCTGGGTCGGCGGCCGTGCGATCCTGTCCGCCCTGGCGCACGCGCAGAAGGAAGTGGCCTCCATCCACCTGATCAATCCCACCTTCTACGGCCGAAACGAGAAGGGCGAACTGTACATCATGTCGGCGAGCGAGGCGGTGCGCGACGGCTCCGACCCCGACCGGATCACCCTGACGAACCCCGACCTGAAACAGTATCCGACCGGCGCGCCGGCTCCGATGACCACCCGCGCCCTGCACGGCGTCTACCACGAGCAGCACAAGTTGCTGGATCTCGCCGGCCACGTGGTCTCCACCGACGGTCGCGGCTACACCTTCCAAAGCGAAGTCGCGCATGTGGACATGGCGCACAACAGCGCGCTTGCGAACTCGCACGTCTACAGCTTCGGGCCGTCAGGCTCGATTTCAGCGGACGCCTATCAGGTGTATGACAAGGGCCAGCATGCGATCTTCACCGGTCACGCCCACACCCACCTGACCAACCAGCCGGTTCCCAAAGGGCCGCCGCTGCCGGCGGCCATACCGGTCCTGCCGGCGGGGGCCCAGGCGCTGCCGTTCCAGATCCTCAGCCACGCCGCGTCGCCCCACATCCGCCCGCCGCTCTGAAAAGGACTTTGCACATGACACGGCTTTCAGCGCCGGGCGCCGCGGCGGCCCTGGTTCTGCTCGCAGGCACGGCCGCATCGGCCCTGCCGC
>CAXTUT010000103.1:0-7274 GCA_964247465.1 uncultured Caulobacteraceae bacterium
GGTGCGGGTCGGCCGGCCTGTGGGCGACGGGGCGGCCGAAGCCGTGGGCGTAGGCCAACACCCGGCGGAAGACCTTGGAGTCCACGATCGGGCGTTCGGCGTCGGTGAAGTAGAGCGCGCCCGCCTCCGCCATCAGCCCGATCTCGGCCATGCGGCGGCCTTCAAGGCCGCGGGTGGCGGCGCCGGCGGGGTGGACGTGCACTAGCTCGATGTCGCGGGCGCGGCGCAGGATGAAGTCCACGACCGAGGGCTCGTCGATGGCCGGATCGGTGTCGGGCTGGACGACCAGCGTGGTCACCCCACCGGCCGCGGCCGCACGGCTGGCCGACTTCAGCGTCTCCTTCGGTTCGGCGCCGGGCTCGCCCGTCTTTACGCGAATGTCGACCAGCCCCGGCGCGAGCGCCAGCCCGGCGCAGTCGTGGACCACCAGCTCCGGCGCGACGCCGTCCAGGGCGGGCGCGCGGCGGATGTCGGCGATCACGCCTTCGGCCACCAACACGCAGCCGGGCCCGTCGTAGCCGGTGGCCGGATCGAGCAGGCGCACGCCGACCAGGGCGAAGGGGCGTTCCGTAGCGGTCGTCATCCGTTGGACCGCCGCACCGCCAGGGTGGCGAGCACGGCCATGCGCGCCGCCACGCCCATCTCCACCTGGTCTTGGATCAGGCTGGTGCGGGGATCGTCGGCGACGCCGGAGTCTATCTCCACGCCGCGGTTCATCGGGCCGGGATGCATGACGCGCACGTGGGGCGCGGCGACCGCCAGCTTCTCCGCATCCAGTCCGTAGTAGCGGAAGTATTCGCGGGTGGAGGGGACGAAGGCGCCGTCCATCCGCTCCAGTTGCAGGCGCAGCATCATGACCACGTCGGCTCCGGCTATGCCTTCGCGCATGTCGTGGTGCACCGCGGCCCCCCAGTCGCCGGCGCCGGCGGGCATCAGCGTGGGCGGCCCGACCAGGCGCACCTCCGCGCCGAGCAGCTGCAGCAGGGCGACGTTGGAGCGCGCTACCCGGCTGTGCAGCACGTCGCCGCAGATGGCCACCGCAAGCCCGCCGACGCGCCCGAAGGCCCTGCGGATGGTGAGCGCGTCGAGCAGGGCCTGCGTCGGATGGCCGTGCCAGCCGTCGCCGGCGTTGACCACGCTGCAGCTGACCTTCTGCGCCAGCAGCGCCGCGGCTCCGCTGGCGGAGTGGCGCACCACCAGCAGGTCCGGCTGCATGGCGTTCAGCGTCACCGCCGTATCGATCAGGGTCTCGCCCTTGGTCACCGAGGAGGTGCGGGGCGTCATGTTGACCGTGTCGGCGCCCAAACGCTTGGCCGCCAGTTCGAAGGAGGACTGTGTGCGGGTGGAGGCCTCGAAGAACAGGTTCACCAGCGTCAGTCCGCGCAGCAGGGCGAGCTTCTTGTCGCGCTGGCGGCTGAGCGCCACGAAGGCGTCGGCGAGGTCGAGCAGGGCGTCGGCGGTCGGTCGGTCCAGCCGGTCCACGGCGAGGAAGTGCGGCTGCGGCAGCGCGAACAGCCGCGCGGTGATGGCCGCTTCGACGTCGCCGCCGTCGGCCGGAGCAGGCATGGGCATGGCGCGGTTCTAGGCGGCTTCGCCCGGGCGCTCAAGCAGGCGCTGCGCGACGCGTCAGGCGGCCTGGAAGCCCAGCGCCGCGCCGTTCATGCAGTAACGCAGGCCCGTGGGCGCAGGTCCGTCGTCGAAGACGTGGCCGAGGTGGCCGCCGCAGCGGCTGCAGTGCACCTCCGTGCGCGGGATGATCATGGAGACGTCGCGCGTGGTGGCGACCGCGTGCGGCAGGGGCGCGTAGAAGCTGGGCCAGCCGGTGCCGCTGTCGAACTTGGTGGCGGAGCTGAACAGGGCGAGCCTGCAGCCCGCGCAGGTGAAGTCGCCGCGGTGATGCTCGTCCAGCAGCGCGCTGGTGTAGGGCGTCTCCGTCTGCGCCTCGCGCAGGACGCCGTAGGCGGACGGCGACAGGCGCGCGCGCCACTGCGCGGGGGTGAAGCGGACCGGATAGGCGTCGTCGCGTCGCGGGGCTGCGGCGGCAGATCCCTGCTGTTCGCCGCCGCCCCCGGCCCCGGCGCCGGCGCACAGGAGGGCTGTGCGATCCAAGGGGGAACTCCTCATGAGGATGGGGTGTACGCCTGCAAGGCGGCGGAAGATGGACCAAACCGTTCGTCGTGACTTCGTCGGCCGATGGGCCCCGGTTAGCGATGGAGGCGAAAATGAGCGTGGAAGACGCATCCGGACTGAGCCCGGGCGCTGTGATCTACCAGGTCTATCCCCGCAGCTTCCTGGACAGCGACAGAGATGGGATCGGCGACCTGCGGGGGATCGTCTCCAAGCTCGCCTATGTGGCGAGCCTGGGCGTCGACGCCGTCTGGCTGTCGCCGGTCTTTCCCTCGCCCATGGCGGACTTCGGCTACGACGTGGCCGATCACTGCGGCGTCGATCCGCTGTTCGGCGACATGGCCGACTTCGACAGGCTGGTGGCGGAGGCGCACCGGCTCGGGCTGAAGGTGATCGTCGACCAGATCTACGGCCACACCTCCAACCGTCATCCCTGGTTCGAGGCGAGCCGGCGCGAGCGCACGGACCCCATGGCCGATTGGTATGTCTGGGCCGACGCGCAGGCGGACGGGAGCCCGCCCAACAACTGGCTGTCGGTGTTTTACGGGCCGGCGTGGACCTGGGACGCTCGGCGACGCCAGTATTACCTGCACAACTTCCTGCCCGAGCAGCCGCAGCTCAACGTCCACCATCGCGAGGTGCAGGACGCGCTGCTGGAGGTGGCGCGGTTCTGGTGGGCGCGCGGGGTGGACGGCCTGCGCCTCGACGCCATCAACTTCCTGATGCACGACAAGGCGCTGCGGGACAATCCGGCCGCGCCGGCGGACGCAACGTGGACCCGGCCGTTCGACCGGCAGGCGCACCTCTACAACCAGTCGCATCCCGACATCGCCGGCTTCCTGGAGCGCCTACGGGCGCTGGGCGACGCGCTCGGCGGCCGCTTCCTCGTCGCCGAGGTGCCGGGCGAGCGGGCGCGCGAGGAGATCGGGCTCTACATGGCCGGTCGGCGGGTGCACACCGCCTACGGCTTCGACTTTCTGTACGCGCCGCGGCTGGATGCGGCGCTGGTCCGCCGCGTCCTGGCGCCGTGGCCGCAGGGTTGGCCGGCCTTCGCCTTCTCCAACCACGATGCGCCGCGCGCGGTGAGCCGATGGGCGGCGGGGCGGGAGGAGAGGGCGTATGCCGAACTGCTGCTGCTCCTGCTGGTCAGCCTGCCGGGCCACATCTTCCTCTACCAGGGCGAGGAGTTGGGCCTGGTTCAGGGCGAGGTGCCCTATGAACGGCTGCAGGATCCGGAGGCGAAGGCCAACTGGCCCCAGACGCTGGGGCGCGACGGCGCACGCACGCCCATGCCGTGGATCGCCGGGGCGCCCCACGCCGGCTTCTCCAGTACGCGGCCCTGGCTGCCGGTGGACAGCCGACACGCTGATCGCGCGGTGGACGTCCAGGAGGCGGACGCGAACTCCACCCTCAACGTCGTGCGCCGACTGCTCGAGGCGAGACGCCGCCATCCGGCGCTCCGCCTCGGCGACGTGCGCCTTCATGCGGGCGACGGCGAGCGGCTGGTCTTCGAGCGGGTGTTGGGCGGCCAGACGCTGACGTGCGCGTTCAACCTGGGCTTCGACGATGTGGAGACGGGCGTGCAGCCCGGTGGGTTGCGCGTGGTCTGCGCCACGTCCTCGATCCCCGTCCATGTCGCGCCGCCGCTGCGCCTTGCACCCTGCCAAGGCTTCATCGCCGTACGCGACTGACGCGATACGGCGCCGCCCGAAACCTGATCGGACAGTTCATCCACAGTTCAGGCCCGATCGCCAAAACTCTGTTGACAAAGCGCATCTTGCGGACGAGAGGAGAAATCGCATGCGGAAGTTGGCCACCTTGGCTCTGGCGGCGTCGGCGTTGGTTGGCGCTAGCGTCGCGACGTCTGTTCCCGCGTCGGCGCAACCCTATTTCTACCATCCCTACGGACGTCACTTCTATCGGCCGTACGGCTACGGCTATGGCCCGCGTCCCTTCTTGGGTCCTTACTGGGGTCCACATCATTATGGCTGGCGCTATGGCCCGCGCTACTATCGCCGTTGGTAGGCTGATCCCGGCGCGGCGTTGCGGCGCTGCGCCTTCGCCTGCCGGACGCGCGCGTGACCGGCGTGTGAAGGGTCCGTTAGGCGTCGGCCTGCTAAGGCCTGCCGCATCTTCAGACCAGGGGGGCGAGGGTGCAAAGGGCTTGTGGCGGGCTGGGCGGTACGATGCGGCCGGCTTCCAGGCGCTGACCCCGGATTCATGGCTGAGGTCGACCGCAAGTGGGCTGACTGGATCCGTGCGGGCGACGCGCGGGCGCTGGCGCGCCAGTTCCGCCACGAAGCGGGGGAGTTGCGCCGACTGTTGAGCGACACCCAGCGCTCCACCGCGCCTGCGTGGCGCGACTTCCGACACTTCCTGGCCGACGTGGGACCGTCGCCGGGACCCGCCTACTTCCTGCAGCCGCACGACCTGGGCGGCGCCTGGCAGGCGGGCAACGTCGCCTGGGTCCTGCGGTCCAAGGACATCAAGCCGCTTCCGCCCCGCGTCCCGGCGTCGCCCGGCTCCTCCTATTCCCAGTGGACGCTGATCGCCGGCATGCCCATGCAGTACGGCGACATTCCCGTCAGGCTCGGCCTGTCCTTCACCGCCATGTCTTCCTCGGTCGCGGCCGGCGGTACGCTGGAGTCCTTGCTGGAGGAGCACCAGCAGAGTTGCGCCGGCGCGCTCGATCTCGACTGGTTCTCCGACAGTGCGTCGCACCGGCAGGCGTTCCGCGCCGCCTATCTCGCTTGGCGAGAGAAGGTGCAGCCCCGCTACCGCTCGGCCGCGACGCCCCAATTCCTCTATCTCTACATGCTCGCGCCCGCCATGGCGCTCGCCAAGGCCAGCCTGGAGACGCAGGGCCTGTGGGCCCCGCTCACCCCTGCGGGCCTTGAGCGGCGCGAAGCCAGCGCCGCCTGGAAGCGGTTCAACGAGCTGCTGCCCAAGGCGAGCGCGACTGCGGCGGGCTTCGACGCCTACCGCCCGTTTTCGCTGACCCAGGACATCGCGGCGCTGAGCGCGCAGGTGGTCGCGGCCGAGGCGCGGCTGCGCCACCCCGACGCCTGAGCCCGCGCGTCAGGCGTACCCGTCCTCCAGCGTCGCCAGCCGCGCGGCCTGGTCCTCCGCGATCAGCGCCTCGACCACTTCGTCCAAAGCCTCGCCCTCCATCACCTTGGGCAGGGTGTAGAGGGTCAGGTTGATTCGGTGGTCGGTCACGCGCCCCTGGGGAAAGTTGTAGGTTCGGATACGTTCCGAACGGTCGCCGGAGCCGACCTGCTCCTTCCTCGCCGCCGCCCGGTCGGCGTCGAGCTGGCCGCGCTGGGCGTCGTAGAGGCGCGCCTTCAGCACTTTCATGGCCTTGGCCCGGTTCTGGTGCTGGGACTTCTCCGAGGAGGTGACCACGATGCCCGTGGGCAGGTGGGTGATGCGCACCGCGGAGTCGGTCTTGTTCACGTGCTGGCCGCCGGCGCCGGAGGAGCGGTAGGTGTCGATGCGGATGTCGGCGTCGTTGATCTCGATCTCCACGTCCTCCACTTCGGGGAGCACGGCGACGGTGGCGGCGCTGGTGTGGATGCGGCCCTGGGTTTCGGTGGCGGGCACCCGCTGCACCCGGTGGACGCCGCTCTCGAACTTCAGCTTGCCGAACACCCCGTCGCCGGTGATGGAGGCGGTGATCTCCTTATAGCCGCCCATCTCCCCTTCGGAGACGTCGTCGATCTCCACCCGCCAGCCCTGCAGCGCGGCATAGCGCTGGTACATGCGGAAGAGATCGCCGGCGAACAGCGCCGCCTCGTCCCCTCCCGTGCCGGCGCGCACTTCGAGGATGGCGGAGGCGTTCTCGTCCTTGTCCTTGGGGGCGAGCAGCAGGGCCACGGCGTGTTCCCGCTCAGGCAGGGATTGGGACAGATCGTTCAATTCGGCTCGGGCCAGGGCCGCCATGTCCGCGTCGCCGCCCTCCGCCATCTCCTGCAAGTCCGCCTGCTCCGCGCGGGCTTTGGAGAGGGCCTCCACCGCCTCGGCCACCGGCTTCAGCTCGGCGTATTCCTTGCCGAGCTTGACGATTTCCGCCCCGTCGCTGGGGGCGGACATGCGGGATTCAACCTCATGGAAGCGGTCCAGAACCTGATCTAATTTCGCTTGGGGCAACTGCATGGCGGCGCTAGCTAAGGCTCAAGCTGGGGAGGCGCAAGATCATGGCGGATGCGATCACGATGCGGCCGATCGGTTGGGTGCGTGGCGGGCGCATCGAGCCCGTCGATGACGACTGGGGTAGGGTGGAGGCGCGGATCGCGCTCGACCCGACGCAGTTTACCGCGGAGGCGCTGCTGGGCCTCGAAAGCTTCTCCCACCTGGAGGTGATCTATCACTTCCACAAGGCGGCCGAAGCAGCAATCGAGACTGGAGCCCGCCACCCCCGCGGCAATTCCGATTGGCCCAGGGTCGGCGTCTTTTCCCAGCGCGCCAAGGGGCGGCCGAACCGGATCGGCGTGACGATGTGCGAGATCGTGGCGGTGGACGGGCTCTCCGTCCGGGTGCGGGGGTTGGACGCCATCGACGGCGCGCCGGTGCTCGATCTGAAGCCGGTGATGCAGGAGTTCCTGCCGCGCGGCGAAGTGCGCCAACCCGTTTGGGCGGGCGAGCTGATGAAGGGGTACTGGCAAACCAGCTAGTCTATCCTCGGGGTCGCGATACGGCGCCCCACATCTGGATCAGCGGATATGTCCAAGCTGCTGGGTCCTCGGGCGCTTTCGCGGCCCGAGGATAATCACAAGATTTAAGCCCGGCCGCCTTCGAAGTCGAAGGAGCCGAACGAGCCGGCTTTGACCTTGCCCTTGATGGTGTCGCCCGAGACCGTGCCGGTGAATTCCAGCGTCATGGGGAAGGGTGTGGTGATCGCGCTGGACCAAGAGACGTTGTCGCCGTCCACCTTGCCGTCCTTGACGTCCGTAGTGTTACCCTGCGCCGACGCCGTGCCCGTCAGCGTTGCGCCGCTGGACGCGAGGTTGAGCGTGCTCTCCTGCTTGCCCATGGGCGAGTTGACCGTGATCTTCCAAGAACCGTCGACCGACATGCGTTTCTCCTTTTGGCCCGATTGGCTAGGTTGGCGCACCTAATCAGACCTTCGCCGCGCCGCCAAGAGTGAC
>CAXTUT010000103.1:7284-7496 GCA_964247465.1 uncultured Caulobacteraceae bacterium
GTCGGCGGAAATCAGACCGTGGCTTTGGGCGCCGGCTTGTAGGCGAGCTTGTCCACTGCCGTCTGGCCGGGGGCCGGAGCGGTCTGGATCATGCCGTTGACATAAATGTCGAATGCGTCAACGTCGGCGATGTCGGCGGAAAGGCCGGCGCCTATGGGCGCGCGATAGGCCTCGCCGGGCGCCAGCTGGCGGGCGAAGTAGACCGCGCCGCC
>CAXTUT010000104.1:0-7423 GCA_964247465.1 uncultured Caulobacteraceae bacterium
GTTCGCGGCGCCGGAGAGCCTGCGGCTGGCGGCGAGCAGGGTGGCCACGGTTGAAGCGCGTCGCGCGCTGAGCCGCGCCTGGTCGCGCACCCGGCCGGACAGCCAGCCCGTGACGCCCGCCACCGCCAGGAAGATCGCGAAGGTGACGACGTCGGCCGCGTGTCCGATCACCAGCGAAAAGCGAGGCGGCAGGAACAGGAAGTTGTAGGTCAGGATGGCCAGGCCCGCAGTGGCCAGCGCCGGTCTCAGTCCGTTCAGCACCCCGCTGACCACAACGGCGGCGAGATAGACCATGGCCAGGTTGGCGCTGGAGGACAGGCGGTCCAGCCCGGCGGAGACCGCCGTGGCCGCGGTCACCAGCCCGACGGCGTAGGCGTAGCCGAGCCCGTCATGCCAGCCTGGCGCGAACCTGGGCCTCGACGGCGCGGACGCGGCCGCATCGGGCGCGCCCTCGGTGATGAAGTGCAGGGCGGCTCCGCCGGACCGGCTCAGCAGCGCCTGGGCGAGGTCGCGGCCGAACAGCCGGCCAAGACGCCGGGCGCGCGACTTGCCCAGCACGATCTGGGTGACGTTGTTGCGCCGCGCGTAGTCCAGCACCGCGCCCGGCACATCCGAGCCCGACAGCACCAGGGTCGAGCCGCCGAGCTGCTCGGCGAGCTTGAGCGCCTCCGCCACCCGCCGGCCGCGGTCCTGGCTGGGCGGCGAGCGGTCGGTCTGTTCGATGTGGGCGACGGTCCAGGGGCCGTCCATGACTTCGGCCAGCCTTCGCCCGGCCCGCACCAGGGCCGTGGACAAGGGGTCGCCGCCGATCAGCACCAGGATGCGCTCGCCGGCCGCCCACGGCCCGTCGATACCCTGGCGTTTCATGGCCGCGTTCAGGTGGTCGTCCACCGTCTGGGCGGCGCGGCGCAGCGCCAGTTCGCGCAGCGCGGTCAGGTTTTCCAGCTTGAAGAATCGGTCGGCGGCCAGGCGCGCGGTCTCGGGCACGTAGACCCGCCCGGAGTCCAGCCGGTCGCGCAGCTCCTCGGGCGTGATGTCCACCACCTCGATGTCGTCGGCGTCGGAGAGGGCGGAGTCCGGCACCGTCTCGCGCTGGCGTACGCCGGTGATGCGCCACACCACGTCCACCAGGCTCTCGAGGTGCTGGACGTTCAGGGTCGTCCAGACGTTGATCCCCGCCGACAGCAGCTCGTCCACGTCCTGCCAGCGCTTGGGGTGGCGCGATCCCGGCGCGTTGGAGTGGGCGTATTCGTCCACCAGCAGCAGCTGCGGCCGCCGCGCCAGGGCCGCGTCCAGGTCGAACTCCAAGAGAGTGCGGCCCTTGTGCTCGACCGGCTGGCGCGCCAGCACCTCGAGCCCCGCGAGCAGCGCCTCGGTCTCCTTGCGGCCGTGGGTCTCCACTAGTCCGACGGCCACGTCCACGCCGTCGGCTTGGCGGCGGGCGGCCGCGCTCAGCATCTCATAGGTCTTGCCCACGCCCGGAGACATGCCAAGGTAGACGCGCAACCGGCCGCGACCGGCCCTGCGGGCCTCCGCGAGCAGGGCGTCGGGATCGGGCCGTTGCGGGTCGCGGCTGTCGCCCACGTGCGCCTCAGAACTTCTGCGAGACGCCCGCGTAGACCTGAACGCCGGCGATCTGGCGGTTCAGCCCCACGTCAACGCCTCCATCGAACTGAAGCTCGCCGCGTATCGTATAGGCCAGCGCGAAGTCAGCCGAGTACCTGCGGATCGTGCGCGCCGGATCGAAGTCCCAGTCGCCGTACACCTCCGCATAGGCGGTGAGGTCGTGGGGCAGGCTCACGCCGACGTTGACGAGTTGGGCGGAGCCGAGGTGGCGGCCGCCGCCTGCAGAGTCCAGCAGGACGTCGATCTCGGGCGCCGTGGTGAGGGTGACGGCGTCGGTGAGCTTGTAGTTGATCGGCAGGATGGTTCCGCCTTCCACCACGCCGTTCCCGATGCCGATGCGCGCGGTCGGCGCCTTGACGTAGGGGATGACGGCGGCCTGCAGCTTGCCGCCTCCCAGGTCGAGGTAGAGATACTTCAGCCGCACGATCAAGTCGCCCGCGCCGGCCAGCGTCCGCGTCTGGCCCGACGCCGCCTCGGTACGCACGATCTCCAGCGGTGAGAGGTTGGCTTCGACGTCGAGGTTGGCGCTGAGCCCGTACTTCAAAGTAGGGTTGGTGACCAGGTAGAGGTCTGTTGTCACCCCGTTCAGCCGCATGAAACTGCCGTTGAAGATGTCGGCCTCGTACTGAATATGGCCGGCGTCCACGGTACAGGCGTAGTTCGCCCTGGTCGGGCGATCGTTGCAGATGGGACTGAGCGTCGGCCCGGGCGCCGTCGCGCCCCCCGCCTCCGCCACCAGAAGATCAGGAGTCGGCTGCGGCCGCGCCATGGACGGCAAGGCGAGCAGACCGGCCAGGATGAGCAGGCGTGGCAGGCGAGGTCGCTCCCGACAAGGGCAGCCGGGCGTCCAGCGCGCGGTTCACCACCACTACATCAACCCTGGGCTCACCTATGACAACCCATGTGCGGCCCCGCACCCCTTGATCGATGACCGCCAGGACCGCGGCGACGGCGACGTGGCGGGCGGCCGCAATCCGCGGCGCCTGCAGACGGGCGTTCTCGGGCGATATGTCGGGGTCCAACCCGGACGCGGAGGCGGTGACCGCATCGGCGGGGATGAGCGAGCCAGGCGACGCCTTGCCCAGGGTGGCGGCGTCGCCGGCGATCCGCTGCGCCAGCTTGGGGTCTAGCGGACCGTAGTTGGAGCCGCCCGACGCGGTCGGATCATAGCCGTTCCCCGCCGCCGAGGGCCGCGGATGCAGATACTCCGGCCGGGCGAAGCCCTGGGCGATCAGGCTGGAGCCGAGCACATGGCCGTCGGCCGCGCGGATCAGACTGCCGTTGGCGGGGCCGGAGAACAGCGCCTGCGCGACGCCGGTCATGGCCAGCGGATAGATCAGCCCGGTGAGCAGGGTGAACAGGGCGATCATCACGACCGCGGGGCGAAGGTGGGTCAGCATGGCGAGGGCCCTCAAGCCAGGTGCAGGGCGGAGACGACCAGGTCGATCGCCTTGATGCCGATGAAAGGCGCGATCACCCCGCCCAGCCCGTAGATCAGCAGGTTGCGGCCGAGCAGGGCGCCGGCCCCGATCGCCCGGTACTTCACGCCCTTCAGCGCGAGCGGAATCAGCGCCACGATCACCAGCGCGTTGAAGATCACCGCCGACAGGATCGCGCTCTGCGGGCTCCCCAGGCGCATGACGTTGAGCGCGCCCAGCGCCGGCAGCGACACCACGAAGATCGCCGGGATGATGGCGAAATACTTGGCCACGTCGTTGGCGATGGAGAAGGTGGTGAGCGCGCCGCGGGTGATCAGCAGTTGCTTGCCGGTCTCCACGATCTCGATGACTTTCGTGGGATCGCTGTCCAGGTCGACCATGTTGCCGGCCTCGCGCGCGGCTTGCGCGCCGGTCTGCATGGCCACGCCCACGTCGGCCTGGGCGAGGGCAGGGGCGTCGTTGGCGCCGTCGCCGCACATGGCGACCAGGCGGCCCTTGGCCTGCTCCTCGCGGATCAGGCGCAGCTTGTCCTCCGGCGTCGCCTCGGCCAGGAAGTCATCCACCCCGGCCTCGGACGCGATGGCGGCGGCGGTGACAGGGTTGTCGCCCGTGATCATCACCGTGCGCAGGCCCATCCGCCGCAGATCGGCGAAGCGCGCCTTGACGTTGGGCTTCACCACGTCCTTCAGGTGGATGACCGCCACCAGCCGGTCGCCCTCCACCACCGCCAGCGGCGTGCCGCCGGAGCGCGCGACGCGGTCCACGGCCTGACCGAGTTCGGCCGGCATGCGTGTGCGGTCGAGCTCCAGCGCCTTGAGCACCGCGTCCACCGCACCCTTGCGCCAGGACTGTGTCCCGATCTCCAGGCCCGACTGGCGGGTGGAGGCGCTGAAGGGGATCGGGCGTGCGTCGGGCGGCAGCTCGGCGGTGACGCCGGCTTCGCGCGCCAGTTCGACGATGGAGCGGCCCTCCGGGGTCTCGTCGGCGAGGCTGGCCATCAGGGCTGCGCGCATGGCGGCGGCCTGCGGCACGCCGGGCGCGGCCACCACCTCGGTCGCCATGCGGTTGCCGAAGGTGATCGTGCCGGTCTTGTCCAGCAGCAGCGTGTCCACATCGCCCGCCGCCTCCACCGCCCGGCCGGAGGTGGCCAGCACGTTGAACTTCAGCAGCCGGTCCATCCCGGCGATGCCCACCGCCGACAGCAGACCCCCGATCGTGGTGGGGATCAGGCAGATGAACAGCGCGCCCAGCACCAGGGGGTCAAGGTTCACGCCGGAATACTTGCCGAGGCCGAGCAGGGTGACCACGGCGATCTCGAAGATCAGCGTCAGGCCGGCCAGCAGCACGGCGAGCGCGATCTCGTTGGGGGTCTTCCGGCGGTCGGCGCCTTCGACCATGGCGATCATCCGGTCCAGGAAGCTGGACCCCTGCGCCGCAGTGACGCGCACTTTCAACCAGTCCGACACCACCGTGGTGCCGCCGGTGACCGCCGAGCGGTCGCCGCCGCTTTCGCGGATCACCGGCGCGCTCTCGCCGGTGATGGCGGCCTCGTTGACGCTGGCCACGCCCTCGATGATCTCGCCGTCCGCCGGCATCATGTCGCCGGACTCCACCAGGATCACGTCGCCGACCACCAGCTTGTGGGCCGGGGTCGGTACGGTGGCGCCGGTCGCGGGATCGATGATCAGCTTGGCCTTGGTGTCCACCCGCGCGGCCCGCAGGCTGTCGGCGGCCGCCTTGCCGCGGCCCTCCGCCACGCTCTCGGCGAAGTTGGCGAACAGCACCGTAGCCCAGAGCCAGAGCGCGATCTGGATGGCGAAGCCGAGCGTGCGGTGCTGGACCGCGTCGTGGCTCACCAGCGCGGCCACGGCCGAAAGGGTGGCGAGCGCGGCGACCACCTCGGTCGCCAGGATCACCGGGTTGCCGGTCAGCTTGCGCGGGTCGAGCTTGACCAGCGCGTCGCGACCCGCCCGGGACAGGAGCGCGCGCTGCGATCCCGCCGAAGTGACAGCCGAAGCCATGTTCTTGCGACTCTTCTTCAGGTTTCGGATCAGGGCTTCAGGGTCGCGAGCATCTGGAACTGCTCGACGATCGGCCCCAGCGCCATGGCGGGGAAGAACTGCAGCCCGCCCAGGATCAGGATCACCCCGATGAGCAGGCCTATGAACAGCCCGTTGTCGGTGGGCAGGGTGCCCGCGGTCGGCGCCAGCTTGGGCTTGGCGGCCAGCGCGCCGGCGATGGCCATGACCGGGATCAGATAGGCGAAGCGGCCCATGGCCATGGTGATCCCCAGCGTCACGTCCCACCAGGGCGCGTTGGCGTTCAAGCCTGCGAAAGCCGAGCCGTTGTTTCCCGCCGCCGAGCTGTAGGCGTAGAGGATCTCGGTCAGTCCGTGCGGCCCGCTGGCGGACACGCCCTTCAGCGCCAGCGGCAGCACCGCGGCCACGGCCGAGAAGCCCTTGATGAACAGCGGCAGGATCAGCACGGCCAGAAGGGCGAACTTGATCTCGCGCGCCTCGACCTTCTTGCCCAAATACTCGGGCGTACGTCCCACCATCAGTCCGGCGATGAAGACCGAGAACAGCGCCATGACCACGATGCCGTAGAGCCCCGATCCGACGCCGCCCGGCAGAACTTCGCCGAGCTGGATCATGAACAGGGCCACGCCGCCGCCGAGCGGCGTATAGCTCTCGTGCCAGGCGTTGATCGCGCCGCACGACGCGCCGGTGGTCATGGCGGAGAACACCGCGGACGCCGCCGCGCCGAAGCGGACCTCCTTGCCTTCCATGTTCGGGAAGGGCGCGACGTTCAGCGCGTGCTGCAGCGCCGGGACCGCGCCGGTCTCGGCCATGTAGATGATCGCCGCCGCGGCCCCCAGCAGCACGACCATGGCGGCGACGAGGGCGGTGGCCTCCTTGCGCGCCCCGGCGATGCGGCCGAAGGCGACCACGCAGGCGAAGCCCAGGCAGTTCATCGCCACCATGGCGACCAGGTTGGTCAACGGAGTGGGGTTTTCATAAGGATGGGCGGAATTGGCGTTGAAGAAGCCGCCGCCGTTGGTGCCGATCTGCTTGATCGCCTCCTGGCTGGCGATCGGCCCCATGGCCAGGGTCTGGTGGGTGCCCTCCAGGGTGGTGGCGTCCACGTGCTGGGCCAGCGTCTGGGGCACGCCCTGAATCACCAGGGCCAGGGCCATGAGGATGGAGAACGGCAGCAGGACGTAGAGCGTCACCCGCACCAGATCGCGCCAGAAGTTGCCGAGGCCCTCGCCCCGATGGGCGGCGAAGGCGCGGGCGATGGCGGCCACGACCACGATGCCGGTCGCGGCGGAGGCGAAGTTCTGGACCACTAGCCCGCACATCTGGCTGAAGTTCGAGAGCGTGCTCTCGCCCGAATACGACTGCCAGTTGGTGTTGGTGACGAAGCTGATGGCGGTGTTGAACGCCAGGTGCGGGCTCATGCCTGCAAACTTCAGCGGATTGAGCGGCAACACCCCCTGCGCCCGCAAGATCAGGTAAAGCAGGAAGAAGCCCGCCGCGTTGAAGGCGAGCAGGGCGCCCGTATAGCTCACCCAACCCTGGCTCTTGGTCTCGTCTACTCCCGCCGACCGGTAGAACAGTCTTTCCACCGGGGCGAGCACGGGGTCGAGCCAGGTGCGCTCGCCCTGGAAGACGCGCGCCAGATAGATGCCGAACGGCCACGCGAGCGCGACCGACAACGCGATGGTGAGGACGATTTCCGTCCAGCCCTGCCAAGTCATTGCTGCGGTCCGGTCAGAACGTCTCGGGACGCAGCAGCGCCACCACCATGTAGACCGCGACGCCCAGGGCGGCTGCGGCGTAGATCAGACCTACGATCATTTCAAAGCCGCCGCAGAACGTGGGCGTAGCCGCCCAGGACAGCGAAGAGGGCTGCGGCGAGCGCAATATAGATGAGATCGTCCACGTCGACCCTCCTCCGGGGAGCGCGGAACTTAGGTCGCCGGGCCGTAAAGAATCCCGCGAGCTTCGGCGTCGGCCGCGTAAAGCCGGTGTAAAGTCTGGGATGTCTTCAGCCCCGCGTGGCGGCAGGCGGACGCGGCCTTGGCCATGGCGGCGGCGGATACGCCACCGCCATGGGATTGGAGCCGCTAGTGGCGGCGCTCCACGTAGGTGAAGCGGGGACGGTCGGACCAGCCGGGGTGGCGCGCGCCGGCCCGGGCTCCGAAGATGGCCGCCACCAGGCCCAGCACCATGGCCAGGAAGGTGCCGAAGGCCGCGGAGGCGGCTGCGTCCGCCGCCCTTACCGCGGCGCTCTGCAAGGCGGCTGCGTCGCTGGCGCTCACGGCCGGAGTTTGAACGCCGTTCGCAGGGCCGGTC
>CAXTUT010000105.1:0-7407 GCA_964247465.1 uncultured Caulobacteraceae bacterium
ACGTGGCGCTCGACCCCTTCACCACCCACGGCCACGACGGCATGATCGAGAACGGTAGGGTGCTGAACGACGCCACCCTCGAGCGACTGGTGGAGCAGGGCCTGATCCAGGCGGAGGCCGGCTGCGATATCCTGGCGCCTTCGGACATGATGGACGGCCGCGTGGCGGCGCTGCGCATGGCGCTGGAGCGCACTGGGCTGCACGACGTGATGATCATGGCCTATGCCGCCAAGTACGCCTCCGCCTTCTACGGCCCCTACCGGGACGCCATCGGCTCGGCCAAGCTGGCGTCCGGGCTGTTCGACAAGAGGACATACCAGATGGACCCCGCCAACACCGACGAGGCGCTGCGCGAAGTGGCGCTCGACATCGCCGAGGGCGCCGACATGGTGATGGTCAAGCCCGGCATGCCCTACCTCGATATCGTGCGCCGGGTGGTGGAGGCCTTCGCCTGCCCGACCTTCGCCTTCCAGGTCTCCGGTGAATACGCCATGCTGGTGGCGGCGGCGCGCAACGGCTGGCTGGACGAGGACCGGGCCATCCTGGAGAGCCTGCAGGCCTTCAAGCGGGCCGGCTGCGCAGGCGTGGTCACCTATTTCGCGCCGCGCGCCGCCCGGCTGCTGGCGGGCTGAGCCCGGCTTCCCGCTACTCCGCGGCCAAGGGCGCCGGGGCGTGGGAGACCTTCGCATGCGGGAAGAGGCGCTCGAAGCGGCTGCGCGCCTGGGCGTCGAGGCGCACGGACAGGTGTAGCGCTCCGTCGTCGGCCGACGACCGGGTGGACACGCGGCCGTTGCGGTAGAGCCAGGCCAAAGCCTCGCCTTCGCTTGCGGGAAGGTCGAGCTCCATCGGCTCGGCTACGTCGATGCGGCCGGCGATGGCTTGCAGCAGAGCGTCGCAACCTTCGCCCGTGACGGCGGACACCGGGAAGGCCGGTGGCGCGCCGCCGTCGTGGATGCGACGGGCGCGCGCCTGCAGCGCCAGGCGGTCATCCGGCGAGACTTGGTCGAGCTTGTTCCAGACCTCCACGACCCGTTCGCCCCAGCCCTCTACGCCGAGCTCCTCCAGCACCACCTCGACGTCCTTGGCCTCCGCCGCCGTGTGCAGGCTGGAGATGTCGCGTACGTGCAAGATCACGTCGGCCTCCTGCACCTCCTCCAGAGTGGCGCGGAACGCTGCGACAAGCTCGTGGGGAAGGTCAGAAATGAAACCCACTGTGTCGGACAGGATCGCCGGGCGACCGCCCGGGAGCCTCAGCGTGCGCAAGGTCGGATCGAGGGTGGCGAACAGCATGTCCTGCGCGAGCACCGCGCCCTCGGTGAGCCGGTTGAACAGCGTGGACTTGCCGGCGTTGGTGTAGCCGACGAGCGCCACCGTCGGATAGGGCGTGCGGCGCCGGGCCGAGCGATGCAGGGTGCGGGTACGGCGAACCTCCTCCAGCTCGCGCTTCAGCTTCACCATGCGGTCGGTGAGCAGGCGCCGGTCGGCCTCGATCTGGGTCTCGCCCGGTCCGCCCAGGAAGCCGAAGCCGCCGCGCTGCCGTTCCAGGTGGGTCCAGGTCCGCACGAGGCGCGATTTCTCGTAGGACAGGCGGGCCAGTTCGACCTGAAGCTTGCCCTCCGAGGTTCGGGCGCGGCGGGCGAAGATCTCCAGGATCAGCCCGGTTCGATCCACCACCTTGGCGTTCCAGGCCTTCTCCAGGTTGCGCTGCTGCACCGGGCTCAGCGCATCGTCCACCACGACGACCGACGCCTGAAGCGCTCGCACCGTTTCTCCCAGGTCTTCCACCCGGCCGGAGCCAAACAGGGTGGCCGGACGTGGAGCGCGCAGCGGCACGATCTCTGCGCCCTGCACGTCCAAATCCAGCGCGCGGGCCAGTCCGCAGGCCTCAAGCAGGCGCGCCTCGGGCGCCCGGAGCGCCTCGTCGCCGTTCCGGCGCGGGTGCAGGACAAGTGCGCGTTCGACGACGGGCCGACGGTCTATCCCACGCGCCTTTCGCGCCGGCTCTTCAATCGCCTCGTCGGGGTCGCGTCGGCTCAAACGTCCTCGCTTTCGGCAGGGGGTTCGTAGAGTTGAACAGGCTGGGCCGGCATAATCGTCGAGATGGCGTGCTTGTAGACGAGCTGTGACTGGCCGTCGCGCCGCAGCAGGACACAGAAATTATCGAACCAGGTCACCACGCCCTGCAGCTTTACGCCGTTCACCAGGAAGATCGTCAGTGGCGTCTTGGCCCGGCGAACGCTGTTCAGGAAGGTGTCCTGCAGGTTCTGCTTCTTATCCGTGGACATACGTTATCCCCTCGTTTCTTATCGTTGAGGCGAACCAAAATGTTCGCGACACACAGGTTAAGCTCCGACTCACCCCGCTCCGATCTTCAGATCGCGTCGCGGCGGGCCTGAGCCAGATATAGGGTGCGCAGCCGCGACGCGACAGGACCGGGCCTGCCGTCCGAGACGGCTTGGCCGTCGATGGAGACGATGGGCGTGACGAAGGCGCTGGCCGCGGTCAGGAAGGCCTCGCGCGCCGCATGCGCCTCCTCCACGGTGAAGGGGCGCTCGTCCACGGGCGTCTGCAGATCGGCGGCGAGATCGATCAACGTCGCGCGCGTGACGCCGCGCAGGATGTTGGCTCCGGTATCGCGGGTGCGCAGGCGCCCCGCATCGTCCACGATCCAGGCGTTGGTGGAGGCGCCTTCGGTGACCTCGCCAGCCGCGTCCACAAGCCACGCTTCGTAGGCGCCGGCCTCTTTAGCCGCCTGCTTCGCGAGAACGTTGGGCAGCAGCCCGACGGTCTTGATGTCGCACCGGCCCCAGCGCTGGTCGGCCCGCGTCACCACTTTTACGCCCTGCGCTGCGCCCGCTTCGATCCGGGCGAGGTCGAGCGACTTGGCGGTGACCACCACGGTAGGCGACGTCGCGGACGCCGGGAAGGCGTGGTCGCGCGGCGCGGCGCCGCGGGTCACCTGCAGGTAGACGATGCCGTCGCGCACGCGGTTGCGCCTGACGCATTCGCGCAGAATGGCCAGCAGGGCGGCCCGCGAGCAGGGCGGCTTGATCCTGAGCTCGCCCAGGCTGCGCTCCAGCCGGGCGAAATGGCCCTGCGCGTCGGCCAGCCGACCGTCCAGGACCGCCCAGACCTCATAGACGGCGTCGGCGAACTGAAAGCCCCGGTCCTCGACATGCACGACGGCGCGCGCGTGCTGGACGTATCGACCATCCACATAGGCGATGCGGCCCATCAGTCGTCCTCGTCCTCAGCCCCTCCGCGCAGCGGCGAGACGCCGAGCGACTTCAGTTTGCGATGCAGGGCGGAGCGCTCCATGCCGATGAAGGTGGCCGTGCGCGAAATGTTGCCGCTGAAGCGCAGGATCTGCGCGGTGAGATACTCCCGCTCGAATACCTCGCGCGCGTCGCGCAGCGGCAGGGCGATGATGCGCTCGGGCCCCACCGATCCCGCCTGCCCTGCGGCGGCCACCTCCGCCGGCAGCATCTCCGCGGTGATGACCTCGCCGGGATCGCCCGAGGCCAGGATCATCAGCCGCTCCACGTTGTTGCGCAGCTGGCGTACGTTGCCGGGCCAGTCGTGAACCTGCAGCGTCGCGATGGCGTCCTCGCCCAGGATGCGGCGGGGCAGGCCCGTCGCCTCGCCGATTCGCTCGATGAAATGCTCGACCAGTTCGGCGATGTCCTCCCGCCGCTCGCCCAGTCCCGGCACGCGCACCGGCACCACGTTCAGGCGGTGGAACAGGTCCTCGCGGAAACGCTCGGCCTCGATCTCCTCGCGCAGGTTCTTGGAGGTCGACGAGATCACCCGCACGTCGACCTGCACGTTCTGTTCTCCGCCGACGCGGCGGAAACGCTGCTCCACCAGCACGCGCAGGATGCGACCCTGGGTCTCGCGCGGCATGTCGGCCACCTCGTCCAGGAACAGCGTGCCGCCGTGAGCGCGCTCGAAGGCGCCGATCTTCTTGGGTCGTCCGCCCTCGCCTTCCTCGCCGAACAGCTCGAGATCCATCCGCTCCGGCGATATGCCGGCGGCGGACAGGGCCACGAACTCGCTCCGCCCTCGCGGACTCGCGTCGTGGATGAAGCGCGCCACCAGCTCCTTGCCCGAGCCCGGCGGTCCTGAAACGAGCACGCGGCTGTTGGCGGGCGCGACCTTGGCGATCATGCCGCGCAACTGTTGCATGGAGGCGGAACGGCCGATCAGGCCCTCCGGCGCGATCGCCTGGGTGCGCAGCCGGCGGTTCTCTCGGCGCAGCGCGGTGGCCTCCAACGCGCGCTCGACCACGATCAGCAGGCGATCGGCCTTGAACGGCTTCTCCAGGAAGTCGTAGGCGCCGCGCTTGATGGCCGACACGGCGGTCTCGATGTTGCCGTGTCCGGAGATCATCAGCACGGGCAGTTCGGTGTCGAAGCCCTTGACCACGTCGAGCAGCTCCATCCCGTCCATGCCGCCGCCCTGCATCCAGATGTCCAGGATGAGCAGCGCCGGACGCCGTGCGCGGATCGCGGCTAGCGCCGTCTCCGCGTCAGAGGCGGTGCGAACGGCGTAGCCCTCGTCCTCCAGGATGCCGCCGACCAGTTCGCGGATGTCCGCCTCGTCGTCCACCACCAGGATGTCAGTCGCCATAAAGTCTCCTCAGACGACGGCCAGCCTGGACGGCGCCGCGGCGCTCGCCCGGGCCACCGCCGGAAATTGCAGCCAGGCGCAGGCGCCGGACAAGGTTCGCGCGTCGCCGAGCCCGAACTCGCCGCCGTGTTCTTCCAGGATGCGCTTGACGATGGCGAGACCCAGACCCGTGCCCTTCTCTCGCGTGGTCACATAGGGCTCGGTCAGGCGTTCGCGGTTCTTGGCGGGCAGGCCGACGCCATTGTCCTCGATCTCGAAGACGACCCCACTCCCATCCACCTGCAATCGGGCCAGGATGCGGCCGGGAGGATCGGAGCGTACGGCGATGCGCGCGCTCACCGCCTCGCCCGCGTTCTTCAGCACGTTCAGAAGCGCCTGCGCCACCAGGCCGCGGTCGCAGGTCAACGGCGTCGCGCCGTCCGGCAGCTCGCAGTCGACCTCGATCTCGGGATAGGCGACGCGCTGGGCGAAGACGGCCTGGCGCAGCAGTTCGGCCGCGTTCTCGTCGGCGAGCCGCGGCGCCGGCATGCGCGCGAACGAGGAGAACTCGTCCACCATGCGGCCGATGTCGCCCACCTGGCGGATGATGGTCTCGGTGCAGCGGTCGAAGGTCTCCAGGTCGCTGGAGATCTCCTTGCGATAACGCCTGCGGATGCGCTCCGCGGAGAGCTGGATCGGCGTCAGCGGGTTCTTGATCTCGTGGGCGATGCGCCGGGCCACGTCGCGCCACGCGGCGTTGCGCTGGGCGGTGAGCAGACGGGTGATGTCGTCGAAGGTGAGCACCAGCCCCGTCTCGTTGCGACCCGACGCGCGCACGCGCAGCCGCCGGGTCTCGCCGCCGCGCACCACGTCGAGCTCGCTGTCGGCCTCCGGTCGCGCCGCGCAGGCTGCGCCCAGCACGTCCTTCAGCTCCGGCGTCACGAGCGCCAGCGGGCGACCGAGGGCGGCGCGTTCCTCCAGCCCCAGGAGCGTGGCGGCCCGCGCATTGATCGCCGAGATGCGGCCGGACGGATCCAGGCCGATCACGCCGGCGCTGACGCCCGAGAGCACCGCCTCGATGAAGCGGCGGCGGTCCTGGGCGTCCTCGTTGGCGCGCGTCAGCGCCGCCTGCTTGTCCTCCAGATCGCTGGTCATGCGGTTGAAGGCGCGAGACAGCACCGCGATCTCCTCCGGGTCGCGCGTGGTGTCCACGCGCGCGGAGAGATCGCCCGACGCCACGCGATCCGCCGCCTGCACCAGCCGCGAGACCGGAGCGGCGATGCCGGTGGCCACCGTCACGCCCACCCAGATGGCGCCCACCAGCACCAGCAGGCCCACCTCCACATAGCTCAGCACGAAGACCGCCTGCAGGCGCGCGCTGTTGCGGTCGGTCAGGCGATAGGCGGCCACCGAGTCTTCGGAGCGGCGGAGCTGGGCCATGATGCCCTCCCCCATCGGACGGGCCACGTACAGATACGCGTCCGGATAGGCGCCGAGCCGCATGAGCGCGCGAATGGAATCGGAGCGGAAAGGCTGGATCAGTTCGCCCCTGTGGTCGGCGGCGGTGAAATCGGAGGGCGGCGGCGCCAGGAACGGCGGCGCCGAGGGCTGTTCGGCGCGGGCCAGCACACGCCCCTCCCCGTCGATGACGTAGACCGCCGCCACGTCGCGTTCGGGCAGCTCGTAGGCGAGAAGCGTGCTGAACTGCAGCCTGGAGCGCGCGAAAGCCGCCTTGTTGCGGTTCAGGTCCTGCGCCATGGGGCCCATGCGGTTGTGCATGAACTCCTTCTGCTCCTCGACGTAGGCGCGGCTGACGCTGGCGGCGTTGTCCAGCACGGTGCGCACGCGCGCGGAGAACCAGTATTCGACGCCCTGGGTGTAGAGCACCCCGAAGAACAGGGCCATGATCACCGCCGGCGCCACCGCCGACAGGGCGAAGGTGATCACGAAGCGCCGGTGCAGCCGCACGCCGGCGTCGCGCGCCCGCGGACCGAACAGCTCGATCACGCGGAAGACTGCGACTCCGGACAGCCCCAGGATGAAGCACAGGTTGAGCGCCAGGGTGGCGAGCACGTACAGGCGCGGCGCCTGCATGGGATGCGACGCGGGTCCGCCCAGGGTCAGGAAGACGCACGCCGCGGTGATCACGGCTGCGCACACGTACGCCGACACGAAGGCGTAGCGGGCGCGCGGCTGGGTCGGCGCCTCGATGAAGGCGCTCTGGTCCGTGCGGCTGGAGAACCGTGCCGAGGACTCCGGCGAGGCCGTTAGCGACATGGCTAACAGGCTAATCGCATGTGACGCGGATTCAACAAGTTGTTGCGCCGCAGCGTCAGACGCTCATGGACAATCGCGCGCCGGCGCTGCAAAAGCCCGCTCCATGCGATTTTCAGCCGTCATCGTGGCCGCAGGCGCCGGCCGGCGCGCGGGCGGCGACACACCCAAGCAGTGGCGCGCGCTGCGCGGCCGACCCGTGACGCTGTGGTCCGTCGACGCCTTCGCCGCCGCCGGCGCCGTGCAGGTGATCGTGGTCGTCTCGCCTGAAGATCGCGATCACGCCGCCCGCGTGTTCACTGAGCGTCCCTTCGTGCAGATCGTGCTCGGCGGCGCCGAGCGGATCGACTCGGTGCGCGCCGGCGTCGCCGCCGTTGACGAGGGCGCCGACGCCATCCTCATCCACGACGCCGCGCGCCCGTTCGTCAGCTCCGCCCACGTCCAGGCGCTGCTCGCCGCGCTCGACCATGCGGACGGCGCGCTGCCCGCGCTGCCGGTCAGCGATACGTTGTAGCGCGCCGGGGC
>CAXTUT010000106.1:0-7377 GCA_964247465.1 uncultured Caulobacteraceae bacterium
CGGCGAGGGTTTCGCTGAAGGGGCTGGCCGTGCAGGACACCGCGCCGGTGGCGCGCCTGCGGCCGGTGAGCGCGACCGGTGCGCTGACGCTCATCGACGGCGGACTGAAGGGCCGCCTTGCCTTGACCCTGGCGCAGGGCGCCACGGAACTCGGTATCCTGTCGCTCGACGCGCGCATGGCGACGGGCGAGGGATCGGCGGTCTTCGACAGCGGCCGCCTGGCGTTCGCCGAGAAGGGCCTGCAGCCCGGCGACGTCGCACCGGCGCTGAAAGCCGTCCTGCCGCAGGCCCAGGGCGAGCTGCAAGCGCTGGCCCTGTTCGGGTGGACGCGCGCGGGGCTGGTCTCCTCGGGCGAGCTGCGCAGCGATGGCTTCAGCTTCAAGAGCCCCGCGGGGCGGCTGGACGGCGTGCGGGGCGACGTGCGGCTGGCCTCCCTGTCCCCACTGCTGAGCGCGCCGGACCAAACCGTGACCGCGGACCGGCTGGAAACCGTCATACCGCTGGAACACCTGCAGGCCGACTTCACCCTGGGAGCCCAGGCGCTCCAGCTACGGGCGGCGTCGGCCCAGGCGGCGGCGGGTCGGCTCAGCCTGGACCCCATGCGCCTGCCGCTCGCTGGCCCGCTCGCCACGTCAAGCGTCCTGCGCCTGCAGGGCGTGGACTTGCAGCGGCTGATCGACGCGCTGAACCTGTCCCATGCGGTCAGTTTGCAGGCCAAGGTCGACGGGACCCTGCCCTTCTCGCTGCAGCCTGCGGCTGGGAGGACGACGGCGCTGAGGCTGTCGCAGGGGCGGGTGTTCGCCGTGGCGCCGGGCCGGCTGACCATCGAGCGCCAGGCCCTCACCGGGGCGGTGTCCTCGGCGGGCGGGGGCGCGCAGCCGAGCGCGGTGCAGGACTTCGCCTATCAGGCGCTCGAGGACCTCGCCTTCAGCACGCTGGAGGCGAAGGTGGCCAGCCGGCCGGGCGGGCGGCTCGGCGTGGTGTTCCACGTCGTCGGCCGCCACGATCCCAAGGTGGACAGACCGACGCGCATCGGCCTGTTCGCCCTGCTGCGCGGTCACGCCTTCGACAAGCCCCTGCCCCTGCCCAAGGGTACGCCGGTCGACCTGACCCTCGACACGTCGCTGAACCTGGACGACATCCTGGCCGCCTATGGCGCGCTCGGCGCCTCGACCGGTTCAGCCAAGGTTCAGCCCTGATGGGGCTGGATGCGCAGGGGCGGCGGAGAGGGTGACATGCGGTTCGGCGGAATGGGTGTGGCGATGAGCGGCTTTGGGGCGATGCTGGCGGTATCGGCCTGCGCGCCCACCATCCGGGTGGAGGTAGCGCCCATCAATATCTACGCCAAGCTGGACGCCGACGTGCGTATCAGGCTGGACAAGGAAGTGCAGTCCCTGATCCAGCAGAACCCCAACCTGTTCTGAGCGGAGCGACCCTCATGAAGCGTCTTTCCACGCGGTCCGCCGTTCGGCCGGGCCTGTTCCGGCTGATGGCCGCACTCGCCGCGCCGGTCGTTCTGGCGTCGATCGCGCCCGCTCCGCTCGCCTACGCCCAGTCCGCCTCGGCCAAGGCGGCGGTGGACCAGGCCAAGGCGCAGGGGATCATAGGCGAGCAGGCCGACGGCTTCCTCGGCGCGGTGGGCGGCGGCGTCGATCCCGCCGTCCGCGGCGCCATGGCCGAGATCAACGCCGGCCGGGCGCAGGCCTATCGCGAGGCCGCCGCCCGCACAGGCGTGACCGCTGCGGCGGCCGGCGAGGCCACCGCACGCCAGCTGGAGGCGCGCCTGCCCTCCGGCCAGTTCTTCCGCAGCGTCGACGGACGCTGGGAGCGCCGCTGAGCCCTGCTTCCGGCCTGCGGGAGCGCCCTCAAACCCGGGAAGGCGGCGCCGTTGCGGTTCCAGGCTGGGGCGCGTTCAGGCGTCCACGATCTCTGCGCCCACCGGCGCGAGCGACAGGGCGGCGAGCTTGAAATGCTGTAGGGCGAAGGGGATGCCGATCACGGTCACCGCTTGCAGCACGCCGATGACCACATGGTGCAGCGCCAGCCACCAGCCCGCCAGCACCACCCAGACGACGTTCAGGACGAGGTCGACACCTCCGCGACCGACATAGAGGCCGGTGCGAGGGATGGCCACGCGCCCGAACGGGGCGAAGGCGAACAGGCCGAGCCGCCAGGCCGCCGCCGCCCAGGGCAGGCCCACGATGCTCACCGCCAGCACCGCCGCGGTCAGCAGCCAAAGCAGGCCCGATATCCAGCCGCCAAAGACGAACCACAGCACGTTCAGCGCCAGCGTCATGGCCCATCCTCCCCGGCGGCGCCCATGTTAGCGCAAGCCGCGCCGCGCAGAAGAGCGGGTCGCTCCTGCATCACGATCAGGCCCCGGTTGTGACCAGGGTCTCCTCGCCTTCACGGATCGGCGCGTCGTCGCCCGGCCGTCTGGCGGTGACCAGCCGCGCGAACTTGGGCTTCAGCCAGAGCTCGATCTGGTCAACGAAGGTGTAGATCACCGGCACCATGATGAGGCTGAGCGCCGTGGAGCTGACGAGGCCGCCGATCACCGCAATCGCCATCGGGCGGCGAAACTCGGAGCCCTGGCCAAAGCCGATGGCGGTGGGCAGCATGCCGGCGATCATGGCGATGGTGGTCATGACGATGGGGCGCGCGCGCTCGCGGCAGGCGTTGTGCAGCGCCTCCCAGCGCGACTGGCCGGCGCGCTCGTCCTCGATGGCGAACTCCACCAGCAGGATGGAGTTCTTCGCCGCGATCCCGAACAGCATCAGAAGGCCGATGAAGACCGGCAGGTCGATCTCCAGCCCGGTGACCTGCAGGGCGACGGCGGCGCCGGCCAGGCTGAGCGGCAGGGTGGCCATGATGATGATCGGCTTGAAGAAGCTTTTGAACAGCAGCACCAGCACCGCGTAGATCAAGCCCACGCCCGACAGGATGGCGATGATGAAGCCGCTGATCAGCTCGCCGAGCACCTCCGCGTCGCCGAAGGCGGGCTGGTGCACGTCCGGCGGCAGGTGCTTGAGCGCCGGCAGGGTGTTGACCGCCTTCAGAGCGGTGCCGATGCTGACGCCATTCAGGTCGGCCTGCACCGACACCTGCCGCTCGCGCCCATAGCGGACCAGCCGGCCCGGGCCCGCCTCGAAGCTGAGGTCCGCCACAGACGACAGCGGCGTGGAGCCGCCGCCGACGGTTGGCACCTGGAGCTGGCTGAGGGTGGACAGGTCGTAGCGCGCCGTCTCTGGCAGGCGCACCCGGATCGGGATGCGCCGCTCGCCTTCGGAGAACTTGGCGACGTTGGCGTCGATGTCGCCGATGGTGGCGATGCGCAGCACCTGGGCGAGGGCGTCGGAGGTGACGCCGAGCCGCGCGGCCTCGTCGGGCTTGGGCCGCACCACCAGCTCGGGGCCGGCCGGCATCGGCGAGGGCCGCACGTCGGACAGCTGGGGCAGGGTGCGCATCTGGCGCATGACGTCGAGCTGGGCGCGCTCCAGAGCCGGGCCGTCCTGGCTGGACAGCACCGTCTCCACGTCGGCGTTGGAGTTGAAGCCGCCTCCGCCCAGCGTCGCGCGCATGTCGGGGAGTTGGCGCAGCAGGGGGCGGATGCTGCGCTTGAAGCTGTCGGTGGTGAGGTGTCGATGGGGCTTGAGGACGACAGTGAAGGACGCGTTGTTGATGTCCTGGCCTTCGCCCGAGTTGTTGCCGGCCCCGACCTGAGCATAGACGCTCAAGGTGTCCGGCTGGGCCCGCAGCATCCGCGTGACCCGATCAACGTTGGCGACCATCTCCGGGCGCGTGGCCCCCGGCGGCCCTTCCATGCTGATGTAGACGTAGCCGGGGTCGGTGATGGGCTGGAACCCCGTCGGCCGGCTGGCCATCAGGGCGAAGGAGGCGATCACCACCAGGCCCGCCAGCGCCGAGGCGATCCCGCGGTGGCGCATGGCCCGATCGAGCGTCCAGCGGTAGACGCCGCCGAGCGGCCGCTTCGGCTGGACGTGCGCCCGGGGCTTTAGGAAATAGGCGCTGAGGAGCGGCGTCAGCAGGCGCGCCACGATGAGCGAGAAGATCACCGATATGGCGACGGTGAGGCCGAACTCGCGGAAATACTGGCCCACGATCCCGCCCATGAAGGAGACGGGCGTGAACACCACGACGATGGTGGCGGTCGTGGCGACGACCGCCAGGCCGATGGAGTCCGCGCCGATCAGGGAGGCGCGGTAGGGCGTCTCCCCCTGCTCGATCCGCTTCTCGATGTTCTCGATCTCCACGATGGCGTCGTCGACCAGGATGCCGATCACCAGCGTCAGCGACAGCAGGCTGATGACGTCGAGGTTGAAGCCCAGCAGCTCCAGGCCCGAGAAGGTCGGGATCAGGGAGAGCGGCATGGCGGTGGCGGCGATGGCCGTGGCGCGCCAGTTCTTCAGGAAGAAGAACACCACCACCGCTGCCAGGATCATGCCCTCCAGCAACACGTGGACGGTGGCGTCGTAGCTCAGGCTCGTGGCGTCCACGGTGTCGATGATCTGGGTGAAGGCGATCTCCGGGTGCGCCTTGGCGAGCTTGGCGACGGCGGCCTTGACGCCCTGCTCGGTCTTCAGCTCGCTGGCGTTGGTGGTCTCGTCGACCGAGAAGCCCACCACGGGGCGTCCGTTCAGCACGGCGAAGCCACGCGGCTCGGACTGGCCGTCGCCGATGACGGCGATGTCGGAGAGCTGGACGTAGCGGCCGTTGGCCGGGATGGTGACGCGGCGGAGCGTATCGAGGGTGGCGGCCTGGCCCAGCACCCGCACCGTCTGCTCCCGGCCGCCCACGTCGGCGCGCCCGCCGGTCTCGTCCACATTGTAGGCGTAGAGCGCCTGGTTGACCTGGGGCGCGGTGACGCCCAGCGCCGCCATGCGCGAGGGATTGAGGGTGACGTTGATCTCGCGGTCCTGGCCGCCCTCGCGGTTGACCTGCGCCACGCCGGACAGGCCCTGCAGCGCGCGCGAGACGGTGTTGTCCACAAACCACGACAGCTGCACCGGCGACAGCGACGGCGAGGAGATGGCGTAGATCAGGATCGACTGGCTGTTGACGTCCACCCGCTGCACCAGCGGCGGATCGATGCCGGGGGGCAGTTGCACGCGCACGCGGTCCACTGCGGTGCGGACCTGGTCGGTCACCTTCTGCACGTCGGTCCCGAGCTCGAACTCGATCGAGGTGTTGGACAGCCCCAGGCTGACGTGGCTGGTGATGTGCTTGACGCCGGGGATCGAGGCCACCGAGTCCTCGATCGGACGGGTGATCTGGTTCTGCATCTCGCTGGGCGCCGCCCCGCTCTGCGACACGCTGACGTTGACCAGCGGGAAGATGACGTTGGGCGACTGGCGGATCGGCAGGTGCGTGTAGGAGAGCCACCCGCACAGCACGAGCGCGATGAACAGCAGCGCGACCGGCAGGGGATTGCGGATCGCCCAGGCCGAGATGCGCAGCTTCATGACGCGGCGCTCACGCCCTGGTCCGCCGCCGCGGCGTGGACGGGCCGCACCGTGTCGCCGTCCAGCACGAAGGCGCCGCCGCCCAACAGCACCGTGGCGCCCGGCGCCGGGCCGCTGAGCAGCTCCACCATGCCGTTCGCCCGCGCGCCCGTGCGCACGCCCACGCGATGCACCCGGTTCCCGGCGCCCAGCGTCATCACCGAGGCGCCGTCGGCGTCGAAGCGGAGCGCGCTCTCAGGAATGACGACGGCGTTGCGGCCGCTGGTGGTGAAGGTGGCCTTGCCGTAGCCGCCGGGCCGCAGGTCGGCGCGCGACGGCAAGGTTATGCGCACGTGGCCGAGCTTGGTGGTGGCGTCCACCTCCGGGCTGATCACCCGCACCACGCCGTCCACGGTGGAGTTGTCGGGCAAGGTGACCACGGCGTGGTCGCCGGGGTGGATGCCGGCCAGGTCGCCCTCCGACACTTCCGCGTTCAGCTCCACCACGTCGTCGGCGGCGATCCGGTACATGACCACGGTCGGCGAGGAGATGTCGCCGGGGCGCACCATGCGCTGCAGCACCAGCCCGCCGACCGGCGCGCGCACGGTCATCATCGCCTCGCGCGTCAGCAGGTCGTTCAGTTGGGCCTGGGCGGCGGCGACCACGGCGCCCGCGCCGCGCGCGGCCAGCCGGCGCTCCACGATCTGCTCCTGCGGCAGCACCCCCTGGTTATCCAGGCCCGAGACGCGCTGGGCCTCCGCCACGCTGCGTTCGGCGGCGACCTTCTGCTCGTCCACCACCGCCTTCTGCTGAGCGATCTGGGCGCGCAGCAGGGTGTCGTCCAGCGTCGCCAGAGGCTGGCCGTCGACGACGTGGGCGCCTTGATCGACGAGGACCTTGGCGACGCGGTAGCCGTTCAGCTCGGTGGAGACCGCCGCCTCCAGCTTGGGAACCAGCAGGCCCGAAGCGGTGACGCCGCCCCGCAGCGAAGCCGTGCGCACCGGCGTGACGCTCACCGTCAGCGGGGCCGGAGCGTTTGTAACGGCCGCGGTCGCCGCCGGCTTGTGGCAGCCCGCCAGCACCGTCAGCACAGCCAGCGGCGCCATGCGGAGCGCAACGGAAACGGAGCGGGCGAACGTCATGCGGATCCCTGCGCGCACGGTCGACGCCGCCGTCGGTCGCCCCTGCAGCGAGCCCGCGCAACGCGACCGATCGCGCGGCGCGGGTCCTGCGCCGGTCACCCGCCGCAGGCCGCAGGAGCGCTCGTTCGGGCGCGCCGATCCGCTTCTAGTCTCAAGCGCGGTCAAGGACGCATTATCCCTTCGTAATCTGCGCATAGGCGCGGCGCGCCGGCGGAGGAGCGGGCGGCGTCCATCCGCCGCCGAGCGCCTGGAACAGGGTGGCGCTGTCCATCAGGGCGGCGACCTGGGCGCCGGTCAGGGTGCTGCGGGCGGCGCGCAACGTCCCTTCGGCGGTCAGCAGCGTGGTCAGGTCGACCAGGCCCAGGTCATAGCCGCGCTTCTTGGCGTTGAAGGCGTAGAGCGCCCGGTCGACCGCCACCTGCAGGCTGGCCACCCGTCGGCGGTCGGACTCCAGCGTGTTCAGCCCGTTCTCCGCATCGCGGTAGGCGTCCTGCACCGCCTTCTCATAGGCGATCACCGCCTGCTCGCCGCGGGCGCGCTGGCCGTGGATGATGTCGAGCAGGCGGAAGCGGTCGAGCACCGGCGCGCTGGCGTTCAGCCCCACCGACCAGATGCTGCTGAACTCGTCGAAGGAGCCGGTGGACTTCACCAGCTGGATGCCCGGCTGCAGCGAGAAGTCGGGGAACAGCTGCAGCTTATCCAGGTCGAGCTGGCTGGCGGCGGAGCGCAGCTGCGCCTGCGCCCGGCGCACGTCGGGCCGGCGCGCCAAAAGC
>CAXTUT010000107.1:0-7366 GCA_964247465.1 uncultured Caulobacteraceae bacterium
TCAGCACGATCAGCACCGCCATGACGATGAACGTCAGCGGTCGCGCGAGCGCGATGCGGACAAGTGCGAGCATGCCGTCTCCGAGGCGCCGGCTGCGGCCGAGCGCGGCGTTGATCTCCTAAGCTGTCGTATCCGCGCCAGCGAGCGAAATTCGTGTCACAGTCGCGGGAGCTCGCCGCCCTCGGCCTCCTCCCCGCCTCCGTTCTTGCCTTGGCCGAAGCGTGCAGCTCCAGGGCGCCGTCGCGGCCCTGGCCGCCCTCATCGTGGACCGCGGACCAAGCCTCCGGGACAGCTGATCCTCATCCAAGAAGGGCTCCGCGTCGGTACCCCGGGATCGTCGCGGAGCCGCCGCATGAAACTATCTAACCCGGCTAGAGCAGTAGCGGCTCGATCGCCTTGCGCAGCGCCTCGGGCTTGGTGGCGGGACTGAAGCGGCCGGCGACGGCGCCTCGCCGATCGACCAGGAACTTGGTGAAATTCCACTTGATGGCCTTGCTGCCCAGCAGGCCCGGCGCCTGGCTCTTCAGCCAGTCGAACACGGGGTCGGCGCCGGGGCCGTTCACGTCGAGCTTGGCGAACATGGGAAAGCTCACGTCGTAGGTAAGCTTGCAGAAGCTGGCGATCTCGCCGGCGTCGCCGGGCTCCTGCGCCCTGAACTGATTGCAGGGAAAGCCCAGCACGGCGAAGCCGCGGCCCGCGAGATCGCGGTGCAGCGCCTCCAGCCCCTCGTACTGCGGGGTAAATCCGCATTTGCTGGCCGTGTTGACGATGAGCAGGACCCTGTCGCGGAACTCGGAAAGCGCGACCGCTTCGCCTGAGATGGCGTTCGCCTTGAAATCATAGAGGCTGCTCATGGCGTCTTCGTGCATCCGCCTCGAACGGAGTCAACCTGGGCGCGCCCTTATCCGCTGCGCTTCGGCTCGACGGAGGACAGGACCCCGGCTTTCCTCGCAGAGCGCCCAGCATTCCTCTCTCCCCAAGGCGCAGCGTTCGGCTAAAAGCCCGGGCGACGAAGACGATCGCAGGGGCGGCACGGATGCGGTTCAAGTTAGGCGCGCAGGTTCTGGGACTGCTCGCGCTGTGTTGCGCCGGCGCGGCGCAGGCGGCGGAGCCGCTTCGGATCGGCATGGTCCCCGATGCGGGAGCCACCCAGGTGTCGGTGCAGGACAAGGCGCCGCTGCAGGCCTATCTGGAGCACGCGCTCGGCCGTCCGGTGCAGCTGATCATCCCCACCAGCTACAATGCGACGGTGGAGGGGATCGGCAATGGATCGCTCGACGTCGCCTATTTCGGCGGCCTGACCTACGTCAAGGCGCACGCCCGCTACGGCGCCATCCCGCTGGTGCAACGCGATGTGGACAAGCAGTTCCACAGCCTGTTCATCACGCGGCAGGGCAGCGGCGTCGACCGGGTCGCCCAGCTCGCGGGCAAGAGCTTCTGCTTCGGCGACATCAACTCCACCAGCGGCCACCTCTATCCGGTGCTGGCCATGCGGGCGGCGGGCGTCTCGCCGGACAAGGGGCTGAAGTCGTTCCGCTACACCGGCAGCCATCCCGCGACCGCCCAGGCCGTATCGGTGGGCGCGTGCGACGCCGGCGCGCTGGACGAGACGGTCTACAGGTCCCTGGTCGCCGACGGCAAGCTGTCGGGCGCCAAGCTGAAGGTCTTCTACACCACGCCGGCTTTCGCCGACTACGTCTGGGCCGCACGCAAGGGCCTGCCGGCGGCCGACCAGCAGGCGTTCGCCGGCGCGCTGCTGAAACTGCAGCCCGGGCGCGACGACAAGATCCTGACCATCCTGCGCGCCATGCACTACGTGCGCGCCGACGACGCCGAATACGGCGACGTGGTCCGTACGGCGAAGGAACTCGGCCTGCTGTGAGCGCCGCGCCAGCGCCGTCGCCCGGCGCGCCGCTGCTGCAGCTCCGCGGCGTCTCGGTGGCGGCGGCGCAGGGGAGCGCGCCTGTCCTGCACGACGTGGGCCTGGAGGTGGCCGCGGGCGAACGCGTCGCCCTGGTGGGCCCGAGCGGCGCCGGCAAGACCACCCTGCTGCGCACCTTGACCGGTCGGCTCAAGCCTGTGGCGGGTGAGGTCCTCATCGAAGGCGTGAGCCTGGCCGCGCTGCGGGGGCGCAGGCTGCGCGCCCAGCGCGCTCACATCGGCCTGATCACTCAGAAACACGATCTGGTCGACACCTTGCGCGTGGACAAGAACGTCATGGCCGGGGCGCTCGGCCGCTGGTCGACGGCGCGAGCCCTCCGCTTCCTGTTCTGGTCGAGGCCGCATGAGCTGGCCGAGGCGCAGGCCGCGCTGGCGTCGGTCGGCCTGGCGCACAAGCTGAAGGCGCCGAGCACCGCCCTGTCCGGCGGCGAGCAGCAGCGGGTGGCGATCGCCCGCGCGCTCGTCCAGGCGCCGCGCCCGGGTCCAGCGAGGCCACCGGCTCGTCGGCGAGCAGCAGGCGCGGCGGTGGAGGTGCTGGAGCTGCTCACCGGCCTGAGCAAGGCGCGCGGCATGGCCCTGATCTGCTCCCTGCATCAGCCCGAGCTCGCCGAACGCTTCTTCGACCGCATCGTGGAGGTGCGACAGGGCTCCCTGGTGGAGGGCGCGCGCGACCGCAGGGGCGTGTACGCATCCGCCGACGTCCCCGGCGCGGCCTGACGGCCGGTGGACCGCGCGCTGGGCCTGCTGCGATCGTTCTTCCCGCCCGTCCTCGACCCGTCCTACCTGCGGGCGTTGGGCGGCCCGGTGCTGGAGACCCTGGGGCTGACGTTCGGGGCCATGCTGGTGGCGTTCGCGATCAGCCTGCCGCTGGGCGTCGCGGCGGGGCTGCGGCTGCCCGGCACACGCGCGCTGCTGGCCGTCCTGTCGGCGATCCGGGCCATCCCGGACCTGACGCTGGCGATCTTGTGCGTGATCCTGTTCGGGGTCGGGCCCGGCGCGGGGCTGTTGGCGCTGGCGATCTACTACAGCGCCGCGGTGGCCAAGATGTTCGCCGACATCTTGCGCACCGCCCCGCGCGAACCGCTGCAGGCGCTGGCCTCCACCGGCGCCTCGCGCCTGCAGGTGGCGCTGTTCGGCCTGCTGCCGCTCAAGCGCGCCGACCTGCTCACCTACGGCGCCTTCGAGTTCGAGAGCGCGCTGAGGGCGTCGGTAGTGGTAGGCGCGGTGGGCGGCGGCGGCATCGGGACCGAGCTTGTAGGCTCACTGGCTGCGTTCGACTTCAGGCGCGTCACCACCCAGATCCTTGTCCTGGTGGCGCTGGTGGCGGGGTTCGACCGGGTCGCCGGGACGATCAAGCGCCGGCCGGTCTGGCTGCTGGCGCTCGCGCCGCTCGGCGGCCTGGCGCTCATCCTGTACGCCCCGCGCATGTTCGCCCTTCCCCATGCGGTCCAGGTGGTCGGAGACATGGTTCCGCCCCGGCTCACCGCCCAGGGCTGGGCGGAGCTGCCCCAGCGCATCTGGGAGACCGTGTGGATGGCGCTGGCGGGCACGGCGGGGGCGGTGGTCGCTGGCCTGCTGGCGGGCGCGGCGGGCGCGTGCGGCCTCTCGCCGCCCTGGCTGGCCATCCCCGTGCGCCGCGCGATGGAGCTCCTGCGCACCGTGCCGGAGGTGGTTTGGGGCCTGGTGCTGATCGCCCTGGTCGGCGTAGGCCCGACCGCCGGCGCCTGGGCGCTCGGCCTGCACTCCACGGGCAGCCTCTCGCGCCTGTTCGGCGACAGCCTGGACAACGCCCCGCGCGAGCCGCAGCTGGCCATCGCCGGCACGGGCGCGTCCGCCGTTGTGGTGGGCGCCTACGCCACCGTGCCGCTGGCGCTCGGCCCCATCGCCGCCCACGCCCTGTTCCGGCTGGAGTGGAACCTGCGCATGGCCACCGTGCTCGGCCTCATCGGCGCGGGCGGCGTCGGCCAGGCGCTTTACAACGCCCAGCAGCTGTTCTTCTACGACCAGATGCTGGCCTACGTGATCGTGACCTGGCTGCTCGTCGCGCTCGTGGACTTCGGCAGCGAGCGGCTGCGCCGCCGCTATGGCCTGACCCAGGCCCTGCCATGAGCCGCGGCTGCGTCGTCGTCAGCCAGCGCGTGTTCCCCGAGACGCTGGAGATGCTGCGCGCCCATGCGGAGGTGCGCGCGCCGGTGGGTGAAGCCGAGGCGCTGTCGCCCGAGGCGCTGAGCCGCGCGCTGGGCGACGCGCACGCCTGGATGGCCTTCATGCCGGACGCGGTGGATACGGCCACGCTCGCCGCCGCGCCGCGCCTAAGGCTGATCGCCGCCGCCTTGAAGGGCGGCGACAACTTCGACGTGGCGGCCTGCACGCGGCGAGGCGTCTGGTTCAGTCTCGCGCCGGAGCTGCTGACCGCCCCGACCGCGGAGCTGACCGTGGGCCTGATGATCGGGCTGGGGCGGCGGCTGCGCGAGGCGGACGCCTACGTGCGCTCGGGCGGGTTCCAGGGCTGGCGGGCGAACTTCTACGGCGCGGGGCTTCAGGGCGCCAAGGTCGGCCTGGTGGGTCTCGGCGCGGTCGGCCGGGCCGTCGCCCGCGCACTCGAGGGTTTCGCCGCCCGGACGCATTACGTCGATCCCTTCGTCGCGGCGGCTGCGGGGATGGAGCGCGCGCACGACCTACCCGAGCTCCTGGCCTGGAGCGACTATGTCGTGCTCTGTGCGCCGTTGACGCCGTCGAGCCTGCACCTGATCGACCGGGCGGCGCTGGCGCACCTGCAGCCCCACGCCCTGCTCGTGAACCCCGCGCGCGGGTCGCTGGTGGACGAGGCGGCCGTGCTGGCGGCGCTGCGGGCCGGTCGGCTCGGCGGCTATGCGGCGGACGTGTTCGAGCTGGAGGACTGGGCGCGCCCCGACCGCCCCCGCGAGATCGACCCCGGCCTGCTGGCGCATCCTCGCACCCTGTTCACACCCCACCTCGGGTCGGCGGTGGAGTCGGTGCGGCGCGCCATCGAACAGGCGGCGGCGCTCAACATCGTGGACGCCCTCCAGGGCCGTACGCCGCGCGATGCGGTGAACCCGCACGCGCGGACCCCACACGCCGAGGGGTGACGGCGCGGCCGAAGCCCCGTCCTAGACCTCCACCTTCAGGCGGGCGGGACGGTTGGTCATCTCCAGCATCTCGCCGTGGGGCAGGATGGTGATGCGGCCGAACTCCTCCAGCAGCATGCGATAGGAGGCGGCGACCGGGCGCGGCTTCCTGTCCATGTCGTAGAGGCCGCAGGCGTTCACCTTGCCGCGCTTCTCCGCCAGCTGGATGTCCCAATCCACCTGATCGATCAGGCTGTACCAGGTGAAGCCCATCACCGGCACGCCATCGCGGCGCATGTGCAACACGTTGAGCCACTGCTTCCAGATCCAGCTTTTCGCCTCTTCCGGATCGAAGACGTTGGTCTCCGTATGCATGACCGGCTTCTTATAGCGGTCATAGTATTCGTGGGTGATCTGGTACCAGCCCATGACGTCCTCGGCCGGACAGGTCGTCCCGTCGGGCAGAAGGATATGCTCGTTACGGCCATAGTAATCATTGCCCATGATCTGATATCCGGGCGGCTCCCCAGCCATGAACCATTCGTACTGCGCTTTCGTCAGGCCATTATCCATCATGTAGATGTAGGCGTCTGCATCAGGGGGACAGGCGTAAAGCAAATCCAGCGAGATAAAGCGCTGCTTGTTGGCCAACTTGGTCTCATTGGTCGGCAGCGATCTGGCCTCATGTATATATTCGGCGCTCTCGCTCTGCACGATGATCACGTCGGGACGATGCTTGGCGATGCGCTGGGTGGCCAGGATACTGGCGGCCACGAGATGCTTGATCGCCGTGACGAAGCCCAGATCGGTCTTGAGCTGCTCGTTCCACGCGCCCTCCTTGGCGCTGATGCGCGCGCAGACGTAGATCTCGTTGACCGGCGTATAGAAGCGCACCCACGGATAGCGCTGCGCCACCACCTCGGCGTAATCGGCGAAATGCATCGGCAGTTCGGGGTTCTGGAAGTTGCCCAGCCAGTCCGGCACGCCGAAATGCAGCAAATCCAGGATCGGCGTGATCTCGAGCCGCTTCATCTCGGCCATGACCTCGTCGGCGAAGCTGAAGTCGTAGCGTCCGGGCCCCAGATGGGTCAGGTGATAGGGCAATCCATACCGCAACACCTTCAGGCCCATCTCGCGCGTCAGGTTCAGGTCCTCGCGCCATCGCTTGTAGTGCCCGCACTCCTCCAGCATGTCGCGACGGGTCCGGCCGTGGTCGATAGTGGGGTTGGAGCATTCGATCCCGGTGGCGAACATGAACTCGCCAGGCCCGCCGGTCGGCAGGCCGCCGCCGCCCTGCCCGGCGGCCCCACCGTATTCGTCGCCCGCATAGGTCCCGTCGCTGTGAGCGCGCTGGATCAGGGAGAGGAAGTCGTCAGCCATGTCCCAAGTCTCCAGCGAGGCGCTCATCCGATGCGGGCCGCCTCGGATACGGGTGTGAACTCGCCGTCCGCAACGCGCGAACCGTCGATCAGGCCGCACGCCGACAGACGCGGACGTACGGAGCCCAATCGGCCGCTTATCGCAGGTGCGATAGGCATCGATCATGATCGGCTTCTCAGCCTTGATGGCTGCAGTCTGAAATGAGCTTCCTACATTTCAGGCTCACAAGACGCTCGATCTTGAAGGTGCAGCCATGAAGACCAAGCGTCTTCCAACCTACGGCGTGGCGGCGATTATGGTCGTCGGCCTCTGCCAGGCGCCGGGGGCGCGAGCACAGCCCGCTCAGCCGCCCGCGTCGGCCACCGGCTCCGGACCGCCCGACGTCATCCGGTCGGGTCCGGCGGACGGCGCGGCCAAGCCGTCTTCGCCGACGACGACGTTGCCGGGGGTGACCGTGAACGGCCGGCGGCTGAAGCCCTGCGCGCCGCGGGACGCCGCCTGCATCGACGCGATCAGCAAGGAGATATGGACCCGCTATCCCAAGCAGATCGAGACCATGTGCTCGGCCGAACGGATCAGGCTGATCCAGCAGGGTTTCGTGCAGGAAAGTCTCGGCATCGACGCCTCCCAGGTGAACACCCGCCTGACGCCAGCGACCAAGACGCTGTGCGACTATGGCAAGACGCTGAAGGCCCACACCGAACCGCCCAAACCGGCGCAGACGCCTGCCGTCGGCGAACCCTCCGACGGCGGCTGACCTCGCGATCGCCTCAGGACGGCGGCCGCGAGCCGGCGGCCGCCAGGAACGCCAGCGCCAGCGCCACGTCGCCGACTTCGATCGGAGCGGCGTAGACCCGCTCGCGGCCCGCCGCGGGGTAGACGAGGGCCACCTCCGCCGTCTCCCGCGCGGCGAGGCCGGCCAGCGCCTGCAGCGCCTCGGGCGCAAAGGTGAAGAG
>CAXTUT010000108.1:0-7271 GCA_964247465.1 uncultured Caulobacteraceae bacterium
GCTTCCTGGCGGCGGAAGCGGAGATGCGCGAGCTGTCGGGCCTGCCGCCCTATGGCCGGCTGGCGGCGGTGATCCTGTCCAGCGCCGATCCCGTCCGCCTGGAGGCCTTCGCCCGCGAGCTGGCGGCCTGCGCGCCCGACGCCGATGGGGTGGAGGTCTACGGACCCGCGGACGCGCCGCTGGCCCTGATCCGGGGCCGCCGCCGCAAGCGGCTGCTCGTGCGCGCGGAGCGGCGGGTCAACCTGCAGGCCTTCATCGAAGCCTGGCGCGCGCGGGTGAAGCCCCCCGCCTCGGTGCGCATGCGCGTGGACGTGGACCCCTACAGCTTCCTTTAATCTGGGGTTCCCATTGCGGTATAGCTCGATCGAGCCATATGACTACCCAAAGGAGCATTCATGTCCAGGACCGCCGTCGCCGCCGCGCGCGATTACGACACCTCGCCGCCCTCATATCTGGACATCTTCCACGCCCAGCCGGCGGAGCGCATCGGGATCATCAAGGCGGGCGTGCGCGCCCGGATGGTCAAGCACTTGCTGGCGGAGCTGGATATGCCGCAGGCGGCGGGCATGGCGGCCCTGAACCTGCCGGCGGCCACGGTGAACCGGAAAGTCGCGCTGGACCAGACCCTGTCGCCGGCGGAGGGCGAGCGGGTGATCGGGCTGGCCAGGCTGATCGGCCAGCTGCAGGCGATGATCCAGGAGTCGGGCGATCCCGACGGCTTCGACGCCGCCGCCTGGCTGTCGCGCTGGTTGCGCGAGCCGCTGCCGGCGCTCGGCGGCGCGAGGCCCCTGGCCTACATGGACACGATGGAGGGCCAGGCCCTGGTCTCCGACCTCCTCGCCCGGATGCAGAGCGGGGCCTATGCTTGAGCCGAACCGTCTGGCGCATCGCGGCCGACACCCCGAGCTATGAGGCCGACGACCTCACCGGCGCTGGCGCAAAGGCGACCGGTGGCCGCTGGAATCCCCGCGGCGCGGCCGTCGTCTACGCGTCCGGCTCCGTGGCGCTCGCCTGCCTGGAGACGATGGTCCACCTGGACGCCGGCGGCCTGCCGTTCAACCGCTTCCTCGTGGCCGTGGAGATCGACGACGACGTCTGGTCCAGCGCCCGGCGCGAGACGGCCGACAGCCTGAAGCTCGGCTGGGACGCCGAGCCCGCCGGCCGCGTCAGCCTCGCCTTCGGCGCAGATTGGGTGCGCTCCGCCGCCTCCGCCGTCCTGATCGTGCCTTCCGCCATCGTGCCGGAGGAGGCCAACATCCTGCTCAACCCCACACACCCCGACGCGGCGCGCCTTACCGCCCGCAAGGTCCGCCGGTGGCTCTACGATCCGCGCCTGACGACCCGAAGCCGGAGCGACTGACCCTTGGGTCTGGCACACGGCCTGCGAAGGGCGGCCAGACAGCCCGGTTGTGTGCGCATCCGGGACAGGGGCCGCCATGAACCCGATCGCCTACCGCAACCTGATGATGGGCCAAGCGCTCTGCACCCTCTACTTCGGCCTGATGCTGGTGGCGGCCGAGCTGGAGGGCGCAGGCGTGCAGAGCCTCTATCTCGCGCTCCTGACGGCGAGCGCCCTGTGCGGCGTAGGCCTCATCCTCGCCTGGCGCCGCCGCCCGCGGCTCGGGACCGCGATGGGCTTGGCGCCCGTGGCGCTGCTTGCGTTGCTCTTGGTCGGCGCGAACGTGATGCGGCACGGCCTCGCGGGCTGACCCGGTCGCATCGCCTGCCTCCTCCTTGCCCGGACTTGTTCCGGGCATCCAGAGCGCTAAGCTATCCTTGTGTTGCATCCGGATCAGATCATCGCCGTCTACATCATGGCGAGCGGTCGCAACGGGACGCTCTATACTGGGATGACCATCGACCTGTCACGGCGCATCCACGAGCACAGGGAGCGTGCGCGGGAAGGGTTCACCAAACGCTATGGCTGCATACGGCTGGTCTGGTGGCGGCCTTTCGAGCGGATCACCGCCGCCGTCCATCGCGAGCGGACGATCAAGGGCTATCCGCGAGCCTGGAAGCTCACCTGATCGAAGCGAAGAACCCGGCTTGGGAGGACCTGTACGAGCGCCTGAACGGCTGACGTCGTGCTCTGGATGCCCGGAACAAGTCCGGGCAAGGAGGAGAGAGCAGCCGCCTAAGTACACTTTCCGCGACTCAGCCTGTGCTAATCCCCCGATGCGCGAATGGGGAGTACGCCCGAAGTGCGGGAGGGGCGACCGGCGCAGCCGGCCGGAACATGGCCGCAGTATCGGCGTCTTCTGCGCTCCCGCGCGGCCACCTGCCCCATGCACGATGGAGAGGATTACTTCACGACTAAGATGTATGTGGATTGTCAGGCCGCCTTGTCGTTGGCAGTGCGATTAGCAATGATCCACAATGCACGTGCCCTACAAAGACATTCTTAGCCGGATATCCGATCCGCCGCTCTGGTGGGGCGAGGGCATACCGCGTTACGAGCCCTTCACGCCTGGGGCGATGAGCGTGTATGCGAGCGCCGCTTTGCTCGTCCGGGGTTCATGCCAGGGATGTTCAAAGCCATTTCTCTTAGGAATTTCTGGCTCGATTCCAAAGCTGATCAGCGAAGGTGGGGACAAGATCGGCCGTCCTGCGATCGACTGGACGGCTGATCCGCCCTACCATGAGGATGCACGTCTTGGCGATCCGCGTTGCAGGGGAAACTCTATGCAATTTATCGCATCGGAAATCGTACAAGCTTGGTGGCGTTCGCCAATTTTATCTAAGCCAAAAGTCAATGTGCGCGTTGACAGCAACGTCAGCCGTTGCGCTAGCTTTCCTTGGTTTAGATCAAGCATGCTTCGTGCAAGACCTTTAAGCGTCAAATCCTATATTGGCCCTTGGGCTAGGTTGCCGGCCTTAGAAGGTCTTGTAGGCGGCGCTGCCTTGCCGCCGGGCGCTATCCCGGGCTGATTCCGAAGCGGGCTCGCTCCAAGCGCAGACCCTCACTGCGCCTGATAGGCGATGTTCGTGCCGGTCACAAAGGCGGCGGGAGCGCGGCGGCCTTGCTGGTCGGTGGCCTGGCCGATCCTCCATCCTGAGGGACAGACGCCGAGGCGGCGGAAGTGCAGGGAGCGGCTGTAGACGGATCGCTGGCTGTCGATGTCGATGACTGCGGAGAAGGCGGTGAAGTCTTCGGGGTAGCGGCCGCTGACGTTGGTCACGACGCCGAACTCCTGCCCCTCGATCAGGCATTTATAGCTCTGGCTGGGCGGCGCGCCGTGGGTGTAGCCCTCCTGAACGCACCTGTGGCCGCCGATCTCGGGCGTGATCGAGGTGAAGCCCGAGGCCAGCCTGGCGTCGGCGCAGAAGCGGATCGGCTTGCCGGGCGAGCCCTCCCCGACCGCCGCCACCCTCCACAGCTGCGGCGGCGGGGGCGGAGGAAGGTTCGAGGTCGACGCCGCATGGCTTCGGCTGCAGGCCACCGCTGCAAGCGCCAGCATCGATGCAACCGTTGCGACCGCGCGGCGTGGCAGACCCATGCGTCGTCCTTCCCCTTTTCGCCTCAACGTCCTTCCAAGGCGCGCGCCTTGCAAGAGCCTCCGTCGAGGCGACGGTGCGGGGCTCGCTTCCGCCGCCACGGCGCCCTAAATGCACGCTTCCATATCGCGAGACCTGGCCTTCATGGGCGATCCGCCCGACAGCGACACCCAGACCCTCCCGCCGCGGCGGCGGAGCGTCGGCATGGTCAGCCTGGGCTGTCCCAAGGCGCTGGTGGACAGCGAGCGCATCCTGACGCGGCTGAAAGGGGAGGGCTACGACACCTCGTCCGACTACGCGGGATCGGACGCGGTGATCGTCAACACCTGCGCCTTCCTGGACAGCGCGCGCGAGGAAAGCCTGGAGGCGATCGCGGAGGCGCGCGCGTCCGGGCGGCCGGTGATCGTCACCGGCTGCATGGGCGGTGAGGAGGCGTTGCTGCGCGAGCGGTTCCCCGATCTCGCGGCGGTGACCGGCGCGCACGCCTATGATGCGGTCATCGACGCGGTGCATCGCGCCGCGCCCCAGGGCGACCCCTTCGCCGAGATCGCGGCCCCGACAACGCCGACGCCCGGCGGCGGGCTGAAGCTGACGCCGCCCCACTACGCCTATCTGAAGATATCGGAGGGCTGCGACCACCGCTGCAGCTTCTGCATCATCCCCTCGCTGCGGGGCGACCTGGCCTCGCGCCCGGTGGCCGAGGTGCTGGCCGAGGCCGAAGCGCTGGTGGCGAGCGGGGTGAAGGAGCTGCTGGTGGTGTCGCAGGACACCTCCGCCTACGGCCTGGACATCCGCTACGCGCCCGGCGTCTGGCGCGGCGAGACGTGGCGGGCGAACCTGGAGGACCTGGCGCGGGGCCTGGGCCGGCTCGGCGTCTGGGTGCGGCTGCACTACGTCTATCCCTACCCGCACGTGGATGCGGTGATCCCGCTGATGGCGGAAGGCGCGGTGCTGCCCTACCTCGACATCCCCTTCCAGCATGCCGCGCCCTCGGTCTTGAAGGCCATGCGCCGCCCGGCCCACAGCGAACGGACGCTGGATCGAATCGCGCGCTGGCGCGAGGTCTGCCCGGAGCTGGCGATCCGCTCCACCTTCGTGGTCGGCTTCCCCGGCGAGAGCGAGGCGGACTTCGACTATCTGCTGCAGTGGCTGGAGGCGGCGCAGCTCGATCGCGTCGGCGCCTTCGCCTATGAGAACGTGCAGGGGGCGAGCGCCCGCGACCTGCCGGACCACGTGCCGGAAGACGTGAAGCAGGACCGCCGCCGCCGCTTCATGGCCGCAGCCGAGCGGATCAGCCGGGCGAAGCTCCGCGCCAAGGTCGGCCGACGGGTCCGGGTGCTGGTGGACTCGGTGCGCGAGGACGGGGTGGCGGTCGCCCGCAGCGCCGCGGACGCGCCGGAGATCGACGGCCACGTCTTCGTGCGCGGGGGCGCGCGGCTGAAGCCCGGCGACTTCGCCGAGGTGACCATCGAACGCGCCGACGCCTTCGACCTCGTCGCCCGGCTCGGCGAAGCGACGCTCAGCCGCGCCGCGCCCCGCCGCCTGCACCGGGTGATCTCGCGGCGGTGAGGGATTGCGTGCTTCGAGACGGCTCCTGCGGAGCCTCCTCAGCATGACGAGCTTTTGATCTACCTGCTTCGTCATGCTGAGGAGCCCTCGGAGAGGGCGTCTCGAAGCACGCACACCCTGTCCTCTCCCTCGCGCCCCCGCTACATAGCCGCCATGAGCGACACCGCCGACGCCGGCCGCAAGACGGGCTGGTTCCAGCGCCTGACCACGGGGCTGCAGAAATCTTCCCGCCAGCTGACCGACAGCGTCGTCTCCACCTTCGTCAGGAAGCCGCTCGACAACGACGCCCTGGACGAGCTGGAGGAACTGCTGATCCAGGCCGACCTCGGCGTGGACGCCAGCGCGCGGATCGTGGAGGCCTTCTCCGCCGAGCGGTTCGGCGCCTCGCCCAGCGAAAGCGAGATCCGCGAGACCCTGGCCCGCGCCATCGCCAGAGAGCTCAAGCCCCACGCCGGCGTGTTCGACCCGCTCGCCGCTGTGGCCAAGCCCTGCGTGGTCATGCTTGTGGGGGTGAACGGATCGGGCAAGACCACCACGCTTGGCAAGATCGCTTCGGAGCTGAAGGGGCGCGGCGGCCGCGTGCTGATCGCGGCGTGCGACACCTTCCGCGCCGCCGCCATCGAGCAGCTGCAGGTGTGGGCCGATCGCGCGGACGTGCCGATCCTGGTCAAGCCGCACGGATCGGACGCCGCAAGCCTGGCGTTCGAAGCGGTGACCCGCGCCCGCGCCGAGGGGCTTGACGTGGTGCTGATCGACACCGCCGGCCGGCTGCAGAACAAGACGCACCTGATGGAGGAGCTGGCCAAGATGGTGCGCGTGCTGAAGAAGATCGATCCGGCCTACCCGCACGAGACCCTGCTGGTGCTCGACGCCACGGTGGGCAAGAACGCCTCCAGCCAGGTGGAGGTGTTCACCAGGATCGCAGGCGTCACGGGCCTGGTGATGACCAAGCTGGACGGCACCGCGCGCGGCGGGGTGCTGGTGCCGCTGGCGGAGGCGAGCGCCGCGCCGGTGAAGCTGATCGGGGTGGGCGAGGCGATCGAGGACCTTCAGGCCTTCGACCCCGACGCCTTCGCCCGCTCGCTGGTCGGGCTCGGCCGGCGCGAGGTCGCGGCGTGAGCGCGCCGGTGAAGCCGAGAGTGACGCCGCCCATGTCGCCGCAAGCCTCCGGCCGCCCCGCGTGGGTGCGGGCGGCGGTGGACTACGCCGGTCCCGCCGCCTTCGCCCTGGCTTATGTGGTCAGCCACAACCTGCTTACCGCCACCTGGGCGCTGGTCGGCGTGTCGCTGGCCGCGCTCGTGGCGGGGTTCGCGCTGGAGCGGCGGGTGGCGGTGTCGCCGCTGATCTGGGGCGGGGCGGCGGTGGCGTTCGGGGTCATGACGCTCGTCTTCCACGACCCGCGCATCCTGAAGATGAAGACCACCTTCATCGACGCAGGGCTAGGCCTGTTCCTGCTCGGCGGCTTCGCGCTCGGGCGCAGCCCGGTGAAGCTGCTGATGGGTCAGGCGATCAGCCTCAGCGAGGCGGGGTGGCGCGGGCTCACCCTGCGCTTCGGCCTGTTCTTCCTGGCCATGGCGGCCCTGAACGAGGTGATCTGGCGCACCCAGCCCGACGCGGTGTGGGTCGCGTTCCGGTTTCCCGGTCTGATCATCCTGTCTTTGCTGTTCTCCGCCACCCAGGTGCCGGGCATGATGAAGGACGCGTTAGCGATGGACGCGGCGGTGCGGCTGAGCGAGCCGCAGGAGTAGCGGGCTCACACTGTCGTCAAACCGACGCCTGGCGTAGGTATCGTCTCCACCCGGAGGATGCCGATGAAGCCCAACCCGTCGTCCATCCCGGCCCTGGAGCGCTCCCCCAGCCACCTGCTGCATCGCGCCCTGCAGCTGGCGCTGGACATCTATGCGGTGGAGACAGGGCCGGTCTCGGTGACCCAGCGCCAGTATGCGGTGCTGGCGGCGGTGGCCGCCGACGAGGGCCTGAGCCAGACCGGGCTGGTGCGCGCCACAGGCATCGACCGCTCCACCCTGGCCGACCTGGTCGGGCGCATGATCGCCAAGGGCTATCTGGAGCGAGCACGATCGGCGGAGGACGCGCGCGCCAACACCGTCAAGCTCGGCGAGGCCGGACGCGCGGTGCTCGAGGCGGCCGGCCCGCGCGTCGCCGCCGCCGACCAGCGCATCCTGCAGCTCCTCGGCGGCAAGAAGCGC
>CAXTUT010000109.1:0-7264 GCA_964247465.1 uncultured Caulobacteraceae bacterium
CGTGATGAAGGATGAACGCCCTGCCCGTTAGGGGATGGCTGTCACAGGTGTCACGACATATCGAAGGTTAGTCTCAAAGCCTCGATGCGACGCTTGGCGCTTCTGGAGTATTCAGCGAACGGACGAGGCGTCGAAATCCAGGCGTTCTGCGCGGCGGCTCGATCAGACCGGAAGCATCCGCGTCCTCAAGCCGCCTGCGCACGCGCCAGGATGTCGGCCGCATCGTTGAGGAGACGATGGGATAATCAACAGGCGCGAGGCTGAAGTGACTGTGGTGCGGGTGGCCGGGGTCGAACCGGCACTCCTTGCGGAACCGGATTTTGAGTCCGGCGCGTCTACCAATTCCACCACACCCGCGTCGAGCCGTTTAGCCCTCATGCGGCTCCTAGCGCAGTTCGGGCCGTTTTGGGAGGTGCGGGCCGCTTGCTCATGACGATAACGCAATGACGCCAGGACGCGCCTGCGAGCGGCGTCTTCGCGACCGTGCTGCGGGCTGGTGAGCGGCCTGCGGTCTTGCGGCGGCGGCGGCCTGCGCGGGCCTTAAGCCTCGGTAAGGCTTGGCGGCGTACAGCAGGACCGTGACGATCGGCATCTCCTCAGACGTGCTGCTGGCCTACCTGCAGGTGAAGACCGGGCAGACGGGGACGAGTAGCGCCGCGTTGACCTCGGCGGGTCTGCAGTCAAAGGCGCCGGTGGCGCCCTGGTCGTCGTCCGCCACCCAGACCGGCGCCACCACCACGGCGACGTCGGCGCTCGGCGGCGGGACGACAAGCGCGTCGAGCGCGGCCAATGCGCTGGCCGAGCAGATCATCGCCGGTCAGGCGGTGGTGAACCCCAGCGCCGTGAAGCTGTCGCAGAGCGCGTCCAGTTCGGCGGTCAACACCGACTACCAGAACCTGTTCGCCCTCTATCAGGGCCTGACCTCGCTGCAGAGCCTGACGACCGCTGCGGCCTCCACCAGCACCACCAGCGCCCAGCTCGCCATCCTGCAGCAGGCGTTCACCAGCGGGCTCGGTCAGGTGCGCTCCTTCGTCTCCAGCGCGCCGTTCAGCGAGTTCGCGGTTTCCGACGGCACGGTCAGCGCCAACGACGAGACCCGCGTAGGCGTAGCGCAGTCCAGCGACACCTACGACACCGGCCCGCTGGTCAGCGGCTCGCCCGGCACGGTCGTTCCGGCTTTCCAGGGCGAGGTGGCCTTCTCGCTCACCGCCACCAACCTGCAAGGCCAGCCGACCGCGGTGAACTTCAACCTGGACGATCTGGGCTCCACGCCGCGCACGCTCAGCAACGTGGTCAGCTATCTGAACGGCCAGCTCTCCGCGGCGGGGCTGAAGACGCGCTTCGCCGACAACCTGATCCCCGGGGCCGCCGCGGTGACCACAACCAGCGGCACGACCACGACCGTCACCCCGGCCACGCCCAACCAGTACGGCCTGCAGATCAACGGCACGCCCAACGAGCTGCTGGCCTTCTCCGCGGCGGCGACCGTGCCCGCTGTCTACGTCGCCCAGACCTCCTACGATCCCAGCGCCACTTCGACCACCAGCACCACGACCGCGACGACGAGTTCGACCCAAACGACGGCGACCAGCACGACGTCGAGTACGGCGGCGACCACCGCCTCCCAGTTCATCAAGCTGGATCAGCCCGCCGCCAGCGGCGACCCGACCCTGCGCGGCTTCACCGACAGCCTGCCGGCCGGAGCCACGGTGCAGGCCACCGCCACTGCGCCCGACGGTTCGGTCTATGTGCTGGCCAACGTGGACTCCACGATCGACGGCCAGACCATCACCGGCCAGCAGGATGCGGCGCTGCTGAAGTACGACAGCGCGGGCCAGCTAGAGTCGACCCGGGTTCTGGGCTCCGCGGGGACGGTGAACGCCACAGCCATCGCGGTTTCCGCCGACGGGAGCCAAGTGGCGGTGGCGGGCTCGATCACCGGCGGGTCGCTCGATCCGACCGACACCAGCCAGAACGGATCGACCATCCAGCAGAGCTTCGTGTCGGTCTACGACGGCTCAGGCGATCCTCTGTGGAGCCAGACCCAGGACGCGGCGAGCGACAACCAGGCCAACGCCGTCAGCTTCGGCGCAGACGACACCGTCTATGTCGCGGGCGACACCAGCGGCAAGCTGCCCGGCGCCACGGCCGTCGGCGGCCAGGACGGCTACGTGCAGGGCTTCTCGGTCACAGCCAGCACCGACACCCTGAGCAAAGCGACCACCTACGCCGCCGCCACCGCCTTCACCCAGCAGTTCGGCACAAGCGGAGTGGACCGCGCCACCGGCGTCGTGACCAGCGGCTCGTCGGTCTACGTCTCGAGTGTGGAGAACGGCGAGGCGGTGGTGCGCCAGTACAGCGTCAACCCGACGGTGACCGCCAAGCCCGGCAACGTGACCTCCACCGTCAAGACCACGCCGGGGACCGCGACGCTTGCGGCCCGGCAGGACCTCGGCGCGCTGAGCGGCGGCAACGTGTCCGGGATCGCCCTGGCGGCGGACGGTTCGGTGCTGGTGGCGGGCTCCACCCATGACGCGGCGCTGAACGCAGGAACCATCACCAGCGCCTACAGCGGGAACGGCGACGCCTTCGTGGCCCGCCTGAACGCCAACCTGGACCCGACGGAAAGCGAGGACCTCGCCTACTACAACGGCGGCGCGCCGACGACCGCGACCGCCATCGCCGTCTCCGGAAACACCGCCTACATCACCGGCCAGCTGAACGGGCAGAGCACCACCACGCCAGCGCTTGGCTATGTCGCCGCCCTCGATCCGAGCAGCGGCCAGCTCGATTTCGCCTCCAGTTTCTCCGGCAGCGCCGGCTCCGCCGCGCCGACCTCGCTCGCGGTCGCGGCGTCCGGCGGCTCGGTGCTGGACCGGCTAGGCCTGCCGCAGGGCGCGCTGGCGGTGCAGGCTGAACCATCCCAGCTCCTGACCGCCAACAGCGCGGTGCAGGCGGGCGACTCCTTCTACGTTCAGTCGGGGAGCGGGGTGGCGCAGAAGGTGACCATCGCGGCCGACGATACCTACGCCAGCCTGGCCCAGAAGATCGAAGTCGCCTCCGGCTACAACGCCACGGTCGCCACGCTCACGATCGACAACGCCCAGCAGCTCGAGATCAAGCCGGCCAACGCCTCTTCAAGCATTCGGATCGAGGCCGGTCCCGCCGGCCAGGATGCGCTCGCGCCGCTGGGGCTGCGGGAGGGGCTGGTGTCAAGCGCGGCGAGCGGAGCCGCGCCCACCATCCTGAACGGGGTGAAGGTGACCAGCGAGGTGCAGTCGCACTACAGCGTCACCGTGCCGGACTCCCTGTCGCTGGCCAGCGCCACCGACGTCGCCACCGCGCAGAAGACCCTCGCTACGGCCATCGCCGACGTGCAGTCGATCTACTCCGACCTGACCACCGCCAAGTCCACCACTGCCGGCGCCACGGGCGGAACGGTTCCGGCTTATCTCACCGCCCAGATCGCCAACTACAAGTTGGCTCTGTCGCGGCTCACGGGCTCCAGCTGAGTTATTCCGCGGCCTGCAGCGGCGGGGCGGAGATGGCGGCGGCGCGTTCGGCGGTCCAGGCGGACAGGCAGGGGATCTTGGACAGGTCCGCCCGATCGCGGAAAGCACGGGCGATCTCGGTGACTTCGCGCAGGAGGCCTTCGTCGAGCGTGATGGGGTTAAGACCGAGCGTCAGGAACCGGTCGTTGCACACCTTCAGCTCGTTCTCGTCAGCCTCCTTGCGGGGGTTGGGCAGGTAGGCGATCTTGGCGCCGGTCAGCCGCGCGACCGTCTCGGCCAGCTCGCGCACCCGGCGCGTCTCCACCATCTGGTTCAAGATCGCCACCCGATCGCCGCGCGCGGGTGGATTGAGCAGCGCCAGCTCGATGCAGCGCACCGTGTCCTGCACGTGGATGAAGGCGCGCGTCTGACCGCCGGTCCCGTGCACGGTGAGCGGATACCCCAGCGCCGCCTGCATTAAAAAGCGGTTCAGCACCGTGCCGTAGTCGCCGTCGTAGTCGAAGCGGTTGACCAGGCGCGGGTCCCGCCGGGTTTCCTCCGTCTGGGTGCCCCACACGATCCCCTGGTGCAGGTCGGTGATCCGCAGCCGGTCGTTCTTGACGTAGAACTGGAACAGCAGCTGATCCTGGGTCTTGGTCATGTGGTAAATCGACCCCGGATCGGAGGGATACAGGATTTCCCGCTGCACCGGACCTTTGGGCGTGTCGAGGGTGACCTTCAGATAGCCTTCCGGGATCGGCGCGCCGGCCGTGCCGTAGCCGTAGACGCCCATGGTGCCCAGATGCGCAAGGTGGATGTCGCGCCCGCTTTCCACGATCGCGGCCAGCACGTCGTGGGTGGCGTTGATGTTGTTGGTGACCGTGTAGCGCTTGTGGCGTGACGACTTCATCGAATAGGGGGCAGCTCGCTGCTCAGCGAAATGGACTACCGCGTCCGGCGTCCACGCCTCGACCACCTCTACCAGAGCGTCGAAGTCCTGGCCGAGCGTCAGGTCGAACTGCTCGATAGACTGGCCGCAAACCTCACGCCAGGCGGCGATGCGCTGGGGCAGGGAAGCGATGGGGGTGAGAGACTGAACGCCGAGTTCCCGGTCGATGCGCCGCCGCGACAGGTTGTCGATGATGCCGACATGGTGGCCGCGCGCGGACAGGTGCAAGGCGGTGGGCCATCCGCAGAACCCGTCGCCGCCCAGCACCAGCACGCGCATCCGTAGTTCCTCAAGCCTCGCCGTTGTCATCTATCTGTGCGGGACATTTAGGCCGGGCGTCAACGGCCGGCATGGGCGAGCATCCTGACCCGATGGCAGGCTAGGCTCCGCTCGCTATGGCTTGACCGGTTTGCTCCAAGCTCGCGCCGGCGTCCGCGTTTGCGCTTGGCCCTAGCCCCCGCTGCGGTTCCGGTGGGCTGAGCGCGGCTGACGGCCTGGAGCCAGCGCAGAGCCACGGCGTTCTCCCTCCATGACAGCTGATCAGATGATGGCCGAAGACGCGCCGAGCCCGACCGTGCCGCCGCCGCGGTTGGAGGGCATGAACTCCGCCCTTACGCGCAACATCGACGCCATGCACGACCGTCGTCGCAAGGAGAAGGACAAGATCAGCCTGCAGCACAGGGCGGCGATTGCGATCACCGCCTTCACCGGCAGCATGGCCTTTGTTTACATTCACCTCGCCGCTTTGGCCATGTGGATCATGATCAACATAGGCCTGGTCTCGCTTGTGCGCCCCTTCGACCCCTCCTTCATCATCCTGTCGACCGGTGCGTCGGTGGAGGCGATCTTCCTGTCCACCTTCGTGCTCATCAGTCAGAACCGGGCGGCGAAGGCGGCGGACCGGCGCGCCGACCTGGACCTGCAGATCAACCTGTTGACGGAGCATGAGGTTACCCGCCTGATCTCCTTGACCTCCGCCATCGCGGCCAAGCTCGGCATCGAGCACGCCGACACCGACGAACTCACGGAACTGAAACGGGACGTAGCGCCGGAGATGGTGCTCGATACCCTGGAGCGCGGCCACCAGATGACCTGAGCACATGGACCTCGGTCACGCGGGCCGGAATGACGCAAGAACGGTGTGGTGGCCACAACGGGATAGGCTCATAGAGCCCTATGCCCTTCGATGGCGCCGACTTCGATCCGAGCCCCAGACCCGCTCAGCCGCCGCGGCGGCCGAAGGTGTCCAAGCGGGAGGAAACGGTGATCTGTATCGTCGTGTGCATTCTGGCGTTGGTGCTCGTCCTTACGCCTATATCGATCCAGACGCTGAGCGACGTCATCGGCTTTCTCAGCCGTCGCTAAACGACGCGGGCTTCATCCTCGGGATCAGCCCGCGTAGGCGGTGTCGATGGCGCGCAGGTGGGTGGCCTGGCCCTCAATGAGGCGATCCTGGGACGCCAGCAGCTGATCCCGGAGCGCCAGGGCTTGCTCCAGTTCGAGCACGCGCTGGCGATGGGTGCTGGCCACCGCGCGCAGAGAGGCGATGTAGCCCGTCATCCGGCCCTCGTCGCGGCGGTTCTGGTGCGCCTTCAGGAAGGCGGCGCCGAGCGCCAGGAGGCTGCTGGCGAACAGAACGGCGCTGAGGGTGAGCATGGGATCGTCTCGCTGGCTGCGCAGGATGAATACCGCTGCCCAAGAACCGTTCCGCTCTAACTGTCCCGCGGCCGCGTGGTCTTGTCCCGGACGGATGGAGCCATGGCCGTTCGCCATTTGCTCACGCCTGCTCGTTACGATCCGCTCGCGCAGCGGAGTGCGCCCACAAGGCCCGCCATGACGGAGGTGTTGCTCCGACCCGCCAACGACTGCATCCGGCCGCTTTCCACCATCGAGCTGCCGCTCAAGATGCGGCCTGCGCCCGTGCTCGCCGGGACTGCGCCCGTGTGGCGGCTGGAGCCCTGCTACGACCAATGGCTGGCCGAGCGTTTCCCTGCCGCACCCGTCTGGTTCTGCCCGCTTGAGGCCTATGACCGTATGGTTCGCCCCGCCGATGCCCGCTTCACCCTGGAGGAGGCCGCAACCCACCTGAGCGCCGAGGCGATGCGCACCGGCGGCTACGTCCTGAACAGCATGGGCCGCTGGCGCCATCGCACCGCCATGTTCGCTGTCGGCAGCCCCAAGCTGAAAGCGCTGACCGAGTTCCTGTTCGCCTGGGGGTGACCGGAGGGCGCAGGCCGCCATCTGATCCGCTCAGGCGGCGAACGCTCTCAACCCAGGAGTTCGACGCTTCAGGCTGCGGACTCCGTGTTCAGCGATCGCGCCAGGTCCAGCAGCCGTCTGCGGGGGCGTTCGCCGAGGTTCTGGTAGGCGCGGATGAGGTCCTGCGTCTCCTTGCCGGCTGAGGCGTCGGCTGGACGGGCGTCGGGACTGCGGCTTTCGCCCATGCCATCGCGCTCGCGGCGCATCGGCGTCTCGGTCAAGCCATCGTAGAAGTAGCTGATCTGCACCTCCAGGACCTGAGCCAGCTGCCAAAGGCGCGCGGCGGAGATGCGGTTGGCGCCGCACTCATACTTCTGGATTTGCTGGAAGCGGATGCCGACGCCTTCGGCCACCTGCTGCTGGGTCAGGCCCAGGAGCCTGCGTCGACGGCGCAGGCGCTTGCCCAGGTGTAGGTCGATGTCGTCGCCCATGCCGGCCCCACGGTGGAAGGCGTCCCGGGCTGGGACACCTGCACCCGTCGTCGGCAAGGGATGTGCCGCAACCCCGTATGGACCGCGGTCACCGCCGACGACGGGCGGCCTAGTGCGAGCGGGAAGCCTTAGTG
>CAXTUT010000110.1:0-7223 GCA_964247465.1 uncultured Caulobacteraceae bacterium
GTCTCAAGGCCCGCGACGCCCTGCGCCGCGCTCGCCGCTACCGCCGCGTCCAGGGCTGAGCTGTCCGGCGTCACGCGGGTGGAGACGGCCAGGAACAGCCGTCCGAGCGCGCCGGCGGCCCCGCCCACGCTGGGCCGGGCGCCGGACGACGCCCGCTCCAGGTCCTGGCGGATCCATGACGCGCCGTAGACCCAGCTGCGATATTCGCGCCGCACCGTCTCGTAGAAGTTGGCCTGGACGATGCGCGAGAGCCCGACGAACACCGCCAGCAGCCACACCCACGCGCCGACCTGCCGCGCCGCGAACGCGCCAAGCGCCAGATACAGGATGGTGCGCCCGGCGTAGTCGCAGATGCCGTCGACCAGCTCGCCATGCGTGGAGCTGCGTCCAGTACGCCGGGCGAGGTCGCCGTCGGCGCCGTCGAGCACGTGCCACAGGACATGGCTGGCCAAGCCCAGCACCGGCCCCCACGGCCGCGGCAGCAGGGTGTAGGCCGCAGCCCCCGCCACAGCCATCACCGCGCCGCCGATCGACACCATGTCGGGCGTGACGGGCGTCGCGACTAGCCGCTTCGCCAGCGCGCGCGAAACCGGGTGGATCAGCCGCCGGTTGCTCCAGAGTTCGAGCTCCGCCGGCCTGGCCGCGTTTGGCGGGGCCGCAGGCGCGGGCGGGGCGCGACGTTCGCTCATCGTTGATATTTTCCGCCGGCGGGCTAGGGAAGCCGACAGGGTGCGCGGCCGGCCAGACGTCCCGTGAAAGCTCTCCCTGGTCAAGGCGCTCTCAAGAGGCGGTCACATCGAATGGACAGCGGCGCGACCGCGCGGGTATGGCGTGCGCCGCCCGCGTTGATCCTGTTCGGCGCCCTATCGCTGGCGCTGGGCGCGCTGGCGTTCGCCACGCCGTTCAACCATGACGAGGATCAGTACCTCGCCGCCGCGGTCCTGGCCTCGCGAGTGACGCTCTACCGCGATTTTCTCTACGTGCAGACGCCGCTGTATCCGGAGCTGGCGGCGCCGCTCACGCGGCTTGCGCCCGGATGGACGTATCTGGCGCTGCGGGCGTTTTCGGCGGCCTGCGGACTGGCGGCGCTCGGCGGCGTGTGGACGGCGCAGCGTCGCCTGGGCGTCTCGGCGCGCGTCGCCGCGGTGGCGGTGGCGCTGATGGCGAGTTGCTACACGTTCCAGTATTGCGCCAGCGTCGTGCGAAACGACGCGTTGCCCATGGCGCTGCTCGCCTGGGCGATCGTCGCCCTGGTCGGCGCGGTGCAGAAGGACGCATCGCGCCCGTGGCGGAGCTGGAGCCTGGGTGGATTGCTGCTGGGCGCCGCGGTCAGCGCCAAGGTGACCTTCGCGCCCTTGCTCGGCGCGGCTGCGCTGTTCATGGGGGCGACCGCGCTGGTCTGGCCGCTCCGCGCCACTGTCGGCCGCGCGCTCAGCTTTGGCGCCGGAGCGGGCGTCGGCCTGTCGCCTATCGCGCTCGCCTGGGCCGGCGCGCCGGAGGCGGTGCGCTTCGCCCTCGTCGGCTTCTGGAGCGGCGGTCCGCAGCGGTGGTATACGGCTAACGGGTTGGCGCACCGGATGGAGCCCGCGTCCAAGCTCCTGTACGGGCTGGGCGACCTGCTGCTCGGCCCCACGCTCGCCGCCCTGACCGTGGTCCTGTGGGACTGCCTGAGACCGCAGGCCAACGGCGTCGCGACCAGTCCTGCGGCGAGGCTGCTCGACCTGATGACGCTGGCCGGGCTGCTCGCCGCGTTCGCGCCCTCGCCGACCTTCAAGCAGTATTTCGCCCCGCTGCTCGCTCCGCTGTTCGTGCGGCTCGGCCTTTTCCTGTCAGCGGGACGGCCACCCGCCTGGGCCACCGGCGTGCTCGCCGTGGGATTGGCCGTCGGAGTGGGCGTGTTCGGCGTCAAGCTCGGGCAGGCGGCCTGGAGCGGACGCTGGACCCCGTTGGCCGTGGAGCGCGAGGATCACTGGATCGGGTCGACGCTGAGGCGTCTGCAGGCCGGCGGCCCGATCGCCACCCTGTCGGCTCATGCCGTCATCGACAGCGGCTCGCCGCTCGATCGGCGCTTCGCGGGCGGCGCCATGCTCTATCGCAGCGGCGACGGGATCGACGCCGGCCTGCGCGCCCGACTGCACCTGACCAGCCCCGGCTCGCTCGCCGCCGATCTGGACGCGCAGCCGCCCGGCGCCATCGTCACCGGCTATGAGGGCGCCGGCGGCGACACCCGCGTGGACCTAGACGCGCCGCTTCGCGCCTACGCCCGCGCCCGCGGCTACGTCCTGCGCCGCAGCCCCTCGGGCGCAGCCCAGCTCTACGTCCGTCCGCCGGGAAGCGCCCATGTCGTCCGCTAAGGCCGACGTCCTGCGGCGATGCGGCCTGCTGCTGCTCGTGGCGGCGATCTGGATGGCGGTGGACCTGCCGGTCTTCCCGATCAACCGCTGGGACGAATCGCGCCTGGCGGTGAACGCCATCGAAATGCGCGCCAGCGGCTGGTCGCTGGTGACCACCTACGGCTTCCGGCCCGATCTTTGGAACACCAAGCCGCCTCTGCTGATCTGGCTGATGAACGCCAGCATGGCGGTGTTCGGCGCGAGCGAAGGCGCGCTGCGCCTGCCGTCCGCTCTGGCGACGCTCGGCAGCGCGGCGGTGGCGATGGGCTTCACCTGGACGCTGACGCGCACCCGCTTCGCCGCGTTGGCGGCGGGCGTCGTGCTGCTGACCACGCGCGGCTTCGTCGGCCGCCACAGCGGCCAGACCGCGGACTACGAGGCGCTGCTGTGCTTTTTCGTCACCGCCTACGCCTGCCTGCTGTTTTTGACCCTGCACCGCGCTCGGCCCAACCCCGCCCACGTGCTTCTCGCCGGCGCACTGGTCGCGGGCGCGGTGCTTACCAAGGGCGTGGCGGGGCTCGTGCCGGGCGTCGGCGTGGGCGTCTATCTGCTGGTCCAGCGCCGGATCGGGCGACCATTCCGCAGCTGGGCCTATCCGGTCGCAGGACTTGGCGTCGCAGCTCTGGCGGGGGGCTTCTACCTTGCGCGGGAGCGGGCCGCGCCTGGCTATCTGCACGCCGTCGCGATCAACGAGTTCGGGCGCTACGCGGCCATCGTGGAGAACCACCATAATCCCATCTGGTACTATCCATTGCTGATCTTCGGCGCTTTCGGCTTCTCGCTCGGCGTCTTCGCGCTGCCGCTGCTGGCGGAGGTGCGGGTGCTGAAGGGGCGGCGGCGGGCGGGGATGATCTTTGCGCTGTGCATGAGCCTGGCGATCATGGCGGTCTACAGCGCGGGCAAGACGAAAATCCGCTGGTACACCGATCCCTGCCATCCGTTCCTCGCCATCGGCTGCGCGCTCGGCCTGCAAAGCTTGAGGGACAGGCTTCGCGTCCGACGCGGCCAGCCGCTCGACACGCCTGCGCAAGGCTGGGAGCGCGCTGCGCTCTGGGGCGGGGCGGCGGTGCTGACGCTGGTGATCTTCATCGTGCGCGACGTCTATCCGACGATCTTCGACCAGCGCTCGACCGGCCGATACGGGCAGGTCTTCGCCGCCCTGGACCGGCAGGGGATCCGTCAGGTCGACGCGCGCGACGACGGAGTGGTCAACCAGCAGAACGACGCCTTCTACGCCCCCCAGCTACAGTTCTACACCGTGCTCTGGAAGGCGCGGGGCGTGCAGGTCGTGCGCCGAGCGGCCGATGCGCCGTTCAAGAACGGGCGGGTCGTGCTCTCCTGCGACCGCACACTCGAGCCGCAGCTTGCACGCCTGGGCCCCGACCTGGCCCACACGCCGGGCTGCATCGCCGTGCGTCCTGGCGCCGATGCGCCTGCGCTGTCCGCCGGGGACGGACGAGGCTCACGCTAGAGTCTTCTCATAGATGCGGTAGGTCTTGTAGACCTCGGCCCCGATGGACTCGCTGATGCGGCGCATGGGCAGGTTGTCCTCCAGCACCCACGAGAGCTCGAAGCGTTCGTACCCCAGCGCATAGGCGCGCTTGGCGCCGGCGTCGATCAGCAGGAACGGCAGCAGCTGTCCGCGCCGGTCGCGGTGGAACTTGCGGCTGACGCCCATCAGCGGCACGCGGACCGACTTCACCCGGGCCACCTTCAGCCGCCACAACAGCTTGACCCAGCCGAACGGCAGCAGCCTGCCGCCGAGGTCCCGAATCGCCTCGTTGACGTTGGGCAGATAGACGATCACGCCTGCAGGCTCTCCGTCGATCTCGGCGAACCAGATCAGGCTCGGGTCGATCACCGACTTCAGCGCCTTCGCCAGCGCGTCCGTCTCCGCCTCGGTGGTGGGCGTGAAACCCCAGTTGCCGGCCCAGGCGTCGTTGAGGATGCGTGTCAGGGTCATGACCTCGGCGTCGTAGCGGCGCATGTCCAGGGGGCGCAGCACCACGCCCTTGGGCGGGTCGCGCCGCGCGCGGCGCAGCACACGCTCGGGCAGGGCGTCCTGCGAGCCGCAAAGATAGGCGTGCACGTCCTTGATCTTGGCGTAGCCTTGCGCCTCGATGCGGGCGGCCGCGTAGCGCGGATCGTGGCCCATCATCACCATGGGCGGCGTGTCGAACCCGTCGATCAGCAGGCCCATCTCCTCATTGATCGACAGGTTGAAGGGCCCGCGCACACGCCTGCAGCCGCGCTCGCGCAGCCAGTCCTCCGCCGTGCGCAGGAGCGTCGCGAACACCTGCGCGTCGTCTTCCGCCGAGATCATGCCGAAGTGGCCAACGGCGGGGCCGGGTTCCGGCGGGGCGAGCTGGTCGATCTGGGCGCTGACGCGGCCCACGTCACGTCCTCCGCGGCGCGCCAGCCAGAAGGCGGCCTCGGCGTGGGCGAAGTAGGGATTGCCCGTTTGCGACAGCGCCTGGCGCCGCTCCATCGCCAGAGGCGCCACGTAGTGGGGATCGCCGGCGTTCACCCGGTTGGGCAGGGCGATGAAGCGATCCATCTGCGCCCTTGTGGTCACGGGCTCCACCGTGATCGAGGAGGGGTTGGGAGCTTGCGCCAAAATGCCTATCCTTCGCATCGAGCCTGGGTCTTCCTTACGATCGGCCTATAGCTTTCGTCGACCGATGTGGAGCGGCGTCCTTGCGCGACGCTGGAGGACGCAGGACTTGGACAGGTCGATCATCGAAGACCAACGCGTCGCCGGCGTCAGCGCAGCGACGGCGTCGCACCGGACGCGCGAGGACTCCTCCGACCGCCAAGGCTCGCCGCCGGATGCAGAGCTGATCCGGCGCGCTGCCGAGCTGACGCGCGATCTCAACCGGGCTAGGCCCGCCATCTACTGGATGGATCTGCTCGCGTCGGTGTCGCTCGGCTACGGCGCGCTCCTGGCGGCCTGCATCTGCGCGGCCGCACCGCTGAAGCTGGCCACAGGCGTCGTCGCCGTGCTCGCCCTCTATCGGGCGGTCAGCTTCATCCACGAACTGACCCACCTGAAGCCGTCCGCGGCGCCGGGCTTTCGCACGGCTTGGAACCTGCTGGTCGGCGTGCCGCTCATGGCCCCGTCGTTCATGTATGAAGGCGTCCATACTCTCCATCACGCCCGCACCCGCTACGGCACCGACCAGGACCCTGAGTACCTGCCGCTGGCGCGGATGTCGCCGGCCACCCTCGCGCTGTTCTTCGGGGTGTCGGTGCTGGCGCCGGCGGCCCTGATCTTCCGCTTCGCCGTCGTCGCGCCCTTGTCGGCCGTGATTCCGTCGCTGAGACGCGCGGTGGTGGCGCGCGCCTCGGCCCTATCGATCAATCCCGCCTTCCGCCGCAAGCCGCCACAGGGCGCGTTCGCGCGCTCCTGGCGGCTGTGGGAGACGGTGACGAGCCTATGGGCGGTGGGGCTGCTCGCGTCCGTCGCCACAGGGCTGATCGCCCGGCCCGCCTTCCTGACTTTCCTCGCGGTGACCTCCGGCGTGACCGTGATCAACCAGTTCCGCACTCTGGCCGCCCACCTCTGGGACAGCGACGGCGAGCCGGTCAGCGTCGCCGGCCAGTACCTGGACAGCGTCAACGTCCCGCCGCCGGGGCTGCTGCCGGCGCTCTGGGCGCCGGTGGGGCTGCGCTACCACGCCCTGCACCACCTGCTGCCCGGGGTGCCTTACCACGCCCTGGCGGAGGCGCATCGCCGGCTAGCGGCCGCCCTTCCGCCAGAGTCCGATTACCACCTCGCGCACCATAGAGGTCCGGGCCGGCTGATCGTCCGGCTCGCGACCGCCTCCGCGCTAAGGCGCCGTCCGCCGCGGGCGGAGCCGACGTCCGGGCCGGCCGCGGCCGGCTTGCGGTCCAAGGCCTGAAGCTTCAAGACGTCCGTGTGACCCCTACACCGACCTCACCCGATCGCTCGCCAGTCGGCGTGGAGACGCCCACGCTGGCGGCCGCGCTGGACGCGGCCGCGCAGGCCGACACCGGCGTCAACCTCTACGGACTGCGCGGAGAGCTGGTTCAGGCGGTGCCCTACGCCCGCCTGCGTGAGGCGGCGCTCGACAGGGCGGGGCGGATGCAGGCTTGCGGGTTGCAACCCGGCGACCGGGTCGGTTTGGTCGCCGAGACGAGCGCTGAGTTCATCGAGAGTTTCTTCGCCTGCCAGTATGCGGGGCTGACGCCGGCGCCCATGCCGCTGCCAGCGCCTCTGGGCGGCGCGGCGGCCTATGTGGATCAGATCGCCCGCCTGCTGGGTCAGGCCAAGGCCGTCGCCGCCTTCGGTCCCGCCGCCTTGCAGCCGCTCCTGAGAGAGGCCGGCGCCCGGGCGGGTCTAAGCGAGCTCACGTCCCTGCACGATCTACCGCTGGGCCGCGTCGAAGTCGTGGAGGCTCGGGCGGACGACGCCTGTTACGTCCAGTTCTCGTCCGGCAGCACGCGTACGCCCATCGGCGTGGTGGTGACCCACCGCGCCCTAATGGCCAATGCGCGCGCCATCACCCGCCATGGGCTGAAGGTGCGCCCTGACGATCGAGGCCTGTCATGGTTGCCGCTCTTCCACGACATGGGCCTGGTGGGCTTCCTGCTCAGCCCGCTTACGGTGTCCATGTCCGTGGACCTGATGCCGACGGACGCCTTCGTGCGCCGGCCGCTGCTTTGGCCGCGGCTGATCGCCGAGACGGGCGCCACCATCTCCTACAGCCCAAGCTTCGGCTATGAGCTTTGCGCCCGGCGTGCGGAGACCGCCGACCTGTCCGGGCTCGACCTGTCGCGCTGGCGGGTGGCGGGGGGGGGCGGCGACAT
>CAXTUT010000111.1:0-7214 GCA_964247465.1 uncultured Caulobacteraceae bacterium
AGCTGGGCGTTCGCGGCGACCGCGCGCGCGCTGTCCACGTCGATGGTGGAGCAGTCGATCAGCAGGGCGCCGGCTTGTGCGTTCGGCAGCACCGCCTCGGCGAACACCTGGCGCACGTGGCCACCCGCCGGGAGCATGGTGAGCACCACCTCGGCCCCGCCCACCGCCTCCGCAGCCGAGCTCGCCGCCAGGCAGCCCGCCTGCACCGCGCGCTGCACCGCCAGCCCGCTGAGGTCGAAGGCGCGCACCTCGTGACCGGCGCCGGCCTGCCGCGCGGCCATGCCCGCGCCCATGTTCCCAAGGCCGATGAAGGCGATGCGGCTCACGCTTGATCTCTCCTGTGCACGCCGGTCTCCACCGGCGTCCAGTCCTCACCCTCGGGCAGGGGCGCAAAGATGGCGTCCAGAGCCGCTTCGCTGACGCCGTCCAGGGTCGGCGGGCGCCAGCGAGGCGCGTTGTCCTTGTCCAAGATCAGCGCCCGCACGCCCTCGTGGAAGTCGGCCGTGCGGCAGACGCGGGCGGCGACGCGGTACTCCACCGCCATCTCCTCGGTGAAGCGCGCCCGGTCGCGACCCTCGCGCAGCAGGCGCAGCGCCACCTTCATCGCCTGGGGCGACTTGGTCTTCAGGGTGGCGAGCTGGGCGGTCGCCCACTCGCCGCCATCCGCCTCCAGCGCCGTAAAGATCGCCTCCACGCTGTCGCCGGCGAACAGGCGGTCGATGGCCTCGCGGTGGACCGCCAGCGGCGGTTCGCCGGCGGCGGTCCCCAACTCGGTCAGCGCGGCGTCGATCCTCCCGGGCTCCGCCAGCAACCGCGCCTTCAGCCCCTCGATCCGGTCGGAGGCGACATAGTCGGTCGCCAGACCCAGCAGCAGGCAGTCCGCCGCCTTGAGCCGCGCGCCGGTCAACGCCAGCCACATCCCGGTCTCGCCCGGCAGGCGCGGCAGATACCAGCCGCCGCCCACGTCGGGGAACAGGCCGATGCCCGTCTCGGGCATGGCGAACACCGTGCGCTCGGTGGCGATGCGGTGGGCCGCGGGCGCGGAGATACCCACGCCCCCGCCCATCACCACCCCGTCCATGAGCGCAACCACCGGCTTGGCGTAGCCGAACAGCAGCGCATTCAGCTGGTATTCCTGCGCGAAGAAGCTCCGCGCCGCCGCGCCGTCCTGCGCTCCGCTCTGCATGATCATGCGGATGTCGCCGCCGGCGCAGAAGCCCCGCGGCCCGACGTGGTCGAGCATCACCGCGGTGACGGCGGGGTCCTCGCGCCAGGCCAGCAACGCGGCGCTCATGATCTCGCACATCTGCGTGTTCAGGGCGTGCAGCGCGGCTGGACGGTTCAGCGTCAGCCGACCCCAGCCGTCCTCCACGCGCGCGATGACGGGCGCTTCCTCGCTCATTGCCGCTGCATCTCGCGGGCGGTGATCACGCGCATGATCTCGTTGGTGCCTTCCAGGATCTGGTGGACGCGCAGGTCGCGCACGATCCGCTCCAGCGGATAGTCCTTCAGGTAGCCGTAGCCGCCGTGCAGCTGCAGCGCGTCGTTGGCGACGCGCGAGCCGGTGTCGGTGGCGAAGCGCTTGGCCATGGCGCACAGCCGCGTGGCGTCGCGGTGCTTCTTGTCCAGGGCGTCGGCGGCGTTCCGGATCATCAGCCGCGCCGCCTCCAGTTCGGTCGCCATGTCGGCCAGCTTGAACTGGGTGGCCTGGAACTCCGACAGGGCGCGGCCGAATTGCTTGCGGGTGGCGACGTAGGCCTGAGCGGTGTCCAGCGCCAGCTGCGCGCCGCCGAGCGAACAGGCCCCGATGTTCAGCCGCCCACCGTCCAGCCCGCTCATGGCGATGCGGAAGCCCTCGCCCTCCGCGCCCACGCGGTTCTCCACCGGCACGCGGCAGTCGTCGAAGCTGACCACCGCGGTCGGCTGGGCGTTCCAGCCCATCTTGCGCTCCGGCGCCCCGAAGGAGAGCCCCGGCGTCCCCTTCTCCACCACGAGCGCAGAGACGCCCTTGGCCCCCTCCCCGCCCGTGCGCACCATGCAGACGTAGACGTCGCTGACGCCCGCGCCGGAGATGAAGGCCTTGGACCCGTTCAGCACATAATGCTCGCCGTCTAGGCGCGCGGTGGTGCGAAGGGCGGCCGCGTCGGAGCCGGAGCCCGGCTCGGTCAGACAGTAGGAGCCGATCAGCTCCATGCCCGCCATGCGCGGCAGGAACCGCTCGCGCAGCGCCTGCGACCCATACCGGTCGATCATCCAGCTCGCCATGTTGTGGATCGAGATGAAGGCCGCCGTCGTCACGTCGCCGTAGCTCAGCGCCTCGAACACCAGGGCGGCGTCTAGCCTGGAGAGCGCCGAGCCGCCCACGTCCTCGCTCACGTACAGCGCCGCGAACCCCAGCCCGGCCGCGCGGCGCATCACGTCCACGGGGAAGTGGTGGGTCTCGTCCCATTCGGCGGAGTGGGGCGCCAGCTCGGCCAGCGCGAAGGCGCGGGCGGCGTCCCAGATCGCGCTCTGGTCCTCGTTGAAGGTGAAGTCCATGACTGAGCTTATCCTAAGCTGACCGGGATGTGCGTCCTTCGAGATGCGGGCCGCAGGCCCGCTCCTCAGGATGACGAAGGTGACGGGTCGCCCAGACCCTCGTCATGCTGAGGAGCCCCGCAGAGGCGTCTCGAAGCACGCGCCCCCTCACTGCATCGTGGGGATGACGAAGCTGGAGTCGGCGTGGGCCTCCAGGCTGCTATCGGGCCAGCGGGCGGTGACGGTCTTCACCTTGGTCCAGAAGCGCACCCCCTCCATGCCGTGCTGGTTGGTATCGCCGAAGGCCGAGCGCTTCCAGCCGCCGAAGGTGTGGTAGGCGACCGGCACCGGGATCGGCACGTTGATGCCCACCATGCCCACGTTCACCCGGGCGGCGAAGTCGCGCGCCGCGCGCCCGTTCTGGGTATAGATCGCCACGCCGTTGCCGTACTGGTGCTGCGACGGCAGCGCGACGGCCTCCTCGAAGCTGTCGGCGCGCACCATCTGCAGCACCGGACCGAAGATCTCCTCCTGGTAGGTCCTCATGCCCGGCTTGACGTGGTCGAACAGGGTGGGGCCGATGAAGTAGCCCTTCTCATAGCCTTGCAGCGTGAAGTCGCGCCCGTCGACCACGAGTTCGGCGCCCTCGTCCACCCCCATGGCGATGTAGTCGGCGATGCGCTTCCTGTGGGCGGAGGAGACCACCGGGCCGTACTGGGCGGCCGCGTCGCTGGAGACGCCGACCTTCAGCGTCTCCATCTCCGCCACCATCCGCTCGCGAAGCTCGTCGGCGGTCTTCCTGCCCACGGGCACCGCGACCGGCAGCGCCATGCAGCGCTCGCCCGCCGAGCCGAAGGCGGCGCCCGAGAGGTCCTTGACCACCTGGTCCATGTCGGCGTCGGGCAGGATGATGCCGTGGTTCTTGGCCCCGCCCATGGCCTGGACGCGCTTGCCGTTCTGCGCGCCGGTCACGTAGACGTACTGGGCGATGTCGGAGGAGCCGACGAAGCTCACCGCCTTGATGTCGGGATGGTGCAGGATGGCGTCCACCGCCGCCTTGTCGCCATGGACCACGTTCAGCACGCCCGAAAGGTCCATGCCGAGGTTGGCGCCGGCCTCCATCATCAGTTCGGCCAGGCGCACCGGCACACTGGAGTCGCGCTCGGAAGGCTTCAGGATGAAGGTGTTGCCGACAGCGATCGCCACGCCGAACATCCACATCGGGATCATGGCCGGGAAGTTGAACGGGGTGATCCCCGCCACCACGCCCAGCGGCTGGCGCATGGAATAGACGTCGATCCCCGGCCCCGCGCCTTCGGTGTACTCGCCCTTCAGCGCGTGCGGGATGCCGCAGGCGAACTCGATGACCTCGAGCCCGCGCTGCACGTCGCCCCTGGAGTCGGCCACCACCTTGCCGTGCTCGCTGGAGAGCAGCTCGGCCAGCGGCGTCATGTTCGCCTCCACCAGCCGCTTGAACTCGAACATCACCCGCGCCCGCCGCTGCGGATTGGTCGCCGCCCAGCCAACCTGCGCCGTCGCTGCAACGCGAACCGCCGCGTCCAGCTCCTCGGCGCTGGCCAACGCCACCCGCGCCTGCACCTCGCCCACGTTGGGATCATAGACGTCGCCGAAGCGGCCGGACGCGCCGGCGACCGCCCGGCCGCCGATGAAGTGGTGTATGTCGCGCATGGCGGTTCCTGCTTGTCGCATGAGCGCTAGCATCGCAAACGGGCCGAGCGTATTGCGAAAATGCGCCTTGGCGCCTGAAGATCTGCATGGCCCCCTTCGACTGGGACGATCTCCGCATCTTCCTCGCCGCCGCCCGTGCGGGATCGTTGACAGCCGCCGCCGCACGATTGGGCGTCGATCCGGCGACCGTCGGCAGACGGGTCGGCCGGCTTGAAACCGCCCTGAAATCGACCTTGTTCATCCGCTCCGCCGCAGGCCTGGAGCTCACCGCCACGGGCGCGCGCCTACAGGACGTGGCCATGGAAGCGGAAGCCGCCATACAGTCCGCCGCGGAGACGGAGAACTCCGACGCGGTCGCCGGAACCGTCAGGTTGAGCGTGGCGGAGGGCTTCGGCGGCTCGATCATCGCGCCGGCGCTTCCCGAGCTGCACAGACGCTACAAGGGGTTGCGGATTGAGCTGGCCGCCAACGCCGGCTTCCTGTCACCCGCCCGGCGCGAGGTGGACATCGCCGTGACGCTCAGTGCGCCGCTGGAAGCGCGGCTCGTCGTCGAGCCCCTGGCCGGCTATCAACTGGGACTCTATGCGTCACAAGGCTATATCGAACGTCGTGGCGAGCCGGTCGCGGCGTCGAACCTGAGCAACTTCGACTTAGTCGGCTATGTCGACGATTTGATCTACGCCCCGCAGCTTCGCTATCTCAATGAGATACAGGGAGGACTTCGCCCGGCCCTGACCAGCTCTTCGATCCGCGCGCAGCGCGAGGTCATCGCGGCCGGCGGAGGTATAGGCGTGCTGCCCTGCTTCATGGCGGAAGGACTGAGGCGGGTGCTTGCCGAGCAGGTCGTCATCAAGCGGCAGTTCTGGATCAGCACGCACCGCGATGTAGCCGGAACAGCGCGTGTTCGCGCCGTTCGCAACTGGATCAGCGCGCTGGTTCAAGCTAGGCGCCTCCACGATGACCCGGCATAGGCCAGACGATCAGCGTCGCTAAGTCTCCCAGAGAAGCGCCACTCGCAGTCGCTGAAGCCGATGTCGGCGCGCCCCAATCGCGCGCGAAACCTGCGCCACCGCGTCAAGTGGGCGGTGCGGCGCCGGGGTTGGCCGCCTCGGCCGCGGTGATGGGCAGCAGCGGCAGGGTGATGTAGCTGTCGTGCGCGCCCGCGTCGAAGATGCGCTGGGTCGCCGCGCGGTAGTCGCCCGGCTTGGCGTAGAAGATGTTGGGCACATAGGTCTGGGGGTTGCGGTCGTAGAGCGGGAACCAGCTCGACTGCACCTGCACCATGATGCGGTGGCCGGGCAGGAAGACGTGGTCGGCGGGGGGCAGCGTCCAGCGGTACAGCTGCGCGGTGTTGGGCGCGATGGGCTGGGGATGCTCGAAGCTCTCGCGGTAGCGGCCGCGGAAGATGTCGGCGGAGATCATCAGCTGGTAGCCGCCGAGCTTGGGGTCGCTCTCCACCTCGTCGGGATAGACGTCGATCAGCTTGACCACCCAGTCGCTGTCGGTCCCGCTGGTCGACGCCCACAGCCCTACCTGCGGGAAGCCGGCGACGCGCACGGGCGCGGTGAGCGGCGCGGTGGTGAAGCTCAGCACGTCCTGCCGGTCGGAGAAGATGCGCTGGTCGTCCACCAGCCACTGGCTCCAGGTCGAGCCCGGCGAATAGGTCGGGCGGATCGGGCGGAGGCGATAGGGCACCGGCTTGGCGGGATCGGAGACGTAGGCGTCGAAGCCCGGGCCCGTACGCGCCGGCGCCGCGGCGAAGCCGAGCCCGCCGCCGTGCTGCAGATAGATCGGCGTCCCCGTCTCGGCCCTGGGCGGCCAGGCGGCGTAGCCGCGCCAGACGTTGGTCCCGGTCTCGTAGGCGGTGACCGGCGCCAGCCTCGCCGCCGGCGCGGCGTCCTTCAGCCGCGCGTCCAGGAACGGCTGCAGGATGTAGCGGCGGAAGTAGGCGGCGGTGTCGCCGTCGAAACGGATCGGCCCGATGGCCGAGCCGTCCTTGTTGGCCTGGCCGTGGTACCAGGGACCGACCACCAGCCGGTCCTCGCCGGCGGCGTCCTGCTTGCGCGTGGCCTCCCACACCGCCGCGGCGCCATAGATGTCCTCCTGGTCCCACTGGCCCTGCACGAACATCGCGGCGACCTTGTGCGGCCGCGCGGCCAGGATCGTCTCCAGCGCCTGGGCCTGCCAATAGGCGTCGTAGGCCGGGTGCGCCGCCAGCTTCTGCGGGAAGCCGAGCTGGTCCACACCGTATTCATGAGCGAAGTCCGACGCCGAGCCGGCGCGGAGGAAGGTGTCGTAGTCGTCGTAGGCCCGCCGCCACAGGTCCTCGCCCGACCCGCGCTGCACGTCCTGCTCGTAGTAGTAGTCCGAGCCGATCAGCCGGAAGGCGCCGCCGTGGAAGTCGTCGTCGCCCATCCAGGTGTTGGCCACCGGGTTGATCGGCACGGCGGCCTTCAGCGCCGGGTGCGGGTCGTCCATGGCCATCAGGACCATCATGCCGTCGTAGGAGGTGCCGATCATGCCGACCCGGCCGTTCGACTCCGGGGTGTGCTTCACCAGCCAGTCGATGGTGTCGTAGGCGTCGGTGGCGTGGTCCACGCTGGTGGGGTTGTCAGGACCGCGCAGCGGCCGCTCGTTCACGTAGTCGCCTTCGGAGCCGTACTTGCCGCGCACGTCCTGGATGGCGACGATGTAGCCCTCCTGCGCCATCACCTCGAAGGTGCGCGGGACGGTCTCGGCCATGTGGGCGCTGGTCTCGGGCAGCATCTCGGCGGCGTTGTAGGGCGTGCGGTCCAGCATGATCGGCGCGTGCGCCGCGCCCTTGGGGATGATCAGGATGGTGTGCAGCTTCACCCCGTCGCGCATGGGGATCATCGCCTCGCGCCGCACATAGTCGAAGCTGTCGGCCTTGGCCGTGAAGCGGGCCGGCGTGTCGGGCGCGAGCCCGCCGGGCTGGGCGGCGAAGGCGACGCCGGCGGACAGCAGGGCGAGGGCGACGCCGGCGAAGG
>CAXTUT010000112.1:0-7191 GCA_964247465.1 uncultured Caulobacteraceae bacterium
TCCGCGCACCGGCGGTGGCGGTCAGGCTCAGCCCCGCGGCGCCGGACCGGGCCGGGCGACGGACGGCCAGAGCGGCCAGCGCCAGACCGGCCAACGTCAAGGGCAGCATCAAGGTGGGCAGCCTCAGGGTGGCCAGCGGCAGGGCGTCGCCAGCTCCGGCGCCCAGACGCAGGGCGCTCAGCGTCAAGGTCCCACGCGGGGCGGCGAGTCTGCGCCCGTGCGAACGTCGCGGCCGAGCTGGCATCCCGCCGACGCCTGACGCCTCGCCTCTGAACCTCATCCGTGGCCGGCCTGTACGTGAACCGTCGGGTCGGCTACGGGGTTCTTAAACTCCGCACCCCGCGCGCAGCCGCCATGAACCTGCAGGCCACCTGAACCGCATGTCCACCAAAGAAGAATTCATCGAGTTCGACGGCATCGTCACCGAACTGCTGCCCGAGGGGCGCTACCGCGTCCAGCTCGACAACGCCCACACCGTGCTGGCCTACACCGCCGGCCGCATGAAGCGGAACAAGATCAGGACCCTGGTCGGCGACCGCGTCACCGTCGAGATGACTCCCTACGACCTCACCAAGGGCCGCATCACCTTCCGCCACAAGACCGAAGGCGCCCCGCGCCCGGGGCCGCGCCCGCAGCAATTCCGGCGGCGGTAGCAGGACCTTCATCCTCCCTGCCAAAGCGCGGGGAGATGGCCGCGGAGCGGGCGGAGGGGCCGCGCGGGAGCGCGGAAACTGCATCGAAGCCGCCTCCGCATTCTCGGCGGCGGCCCCCTCCCGGCCTTTGGCCGTCCTCCCCATCTGCAATGGAGGAGATATGACTCGGGCCCTTACATCAGCGAGCCCTTGCCGCTGGTGACCTCGGCGTAACGGTGCACCCGCACGGCCTGCACCAAGCCGAAGCCGATCATCACCGTCAGCACCTCCGTGCCGCCATACGACAGCAGCGGCATGGGCACGCCCACCACCGGCGCCATGCCCATGACCATCGAGGCGTTGACCAGGATGTAGAAGGCGAAGGTGGCCGTCACGCCGCCAGCCGCCAGCCGGCCGAAGTGGCTGTGCGAACTCATCGCGGTGCGCAGCGCGATGAAGATGATCGCCCCGTAGAGCGCCAGCAGCGCCAGGCAACCGACGAAGCCGAACTGCTCGGCGAAGGTGGCGAAGATGAAGTCGGTGTGCTTCTCCGGCAGGAAGTTGAGCTGGCTCTGCGAGCCCAGGCCATAGCCCTTGCCGAGCAGTCCGCCGGAGCCCAGGGCGATCTTCGACTGCAGGATGTGGTAGCCGGTCCCCGAAGGGTCGTCCTCGGGGTGCAGGAAGGTCAGCACCCGGTCGCGCTGGTAGCCCTTCATGACGAACTTGACGGCCAGCGGCACCGCGACGACCGCGCCCACGGCGCTGACGGCCAGGGCGCGCCAGTCCAGACCGGCGAGGAACATGATGGTGAAGCCGGTGAAGCCGATGAGGAGCGCGGTGCCCAGGTCCGGCTGCTTGGCGATCAGCGCCATGGGAACGGCGGTCATGGCCGCGGGCGCGAGCAGCTTCCAGGACCAGCGGGCGTCCCTGGCCGAGAGCGCGTGGTAGAAGCGCGCCAGCGCCAGCACCAGGGCGATCTTCATGATCTCCGAGGGCTGGATGCCGAACAGCCAGCGCTTGGCGCCGAGCGAGGTGTGACCGATCACCAAGACCGCCGCGCACATGGCCAGCCCCAGTCCGTAGAGTGGATAGGCAAGCGCCAGCCAGACGCGCAGGTTCAGCAGCGTCAAGCCAAGCATCAAGACCAGGCATAAGGCGAAACGCACCGCGTGCTTGGCCGCCCAAGGCTGCCAGGCCAGCGGCGCGACGCTGTAGAGCATGGCCGTGCCGATGGCCGCGATCACGCAGAGCAGGAGCGCGAAGGTCCAGTCGATCTGCTTCAGCTTGGACGACAGCCGCTCCCGTTCGCCGGGGCGGGTCAGGGCCGTGGCGGTGGAGGTCATGGGGTCGAGCCCTGGAGAGCGATCATCGTCGCTCGCACCCGCCGCATCCCGACTTCCAGCTCACGTCGTGGTCTCCGCGCCCGGCTGCGGCGGCGTGAGCGGCGTAGCGGTCGACGGCGCGACCAGCGGCTGCTCGATCCTGGCGCGGACCTCCGGATCCTTCAGCAGCGCCACCTTCATGATCTCGCGCGCCTTGGGGGCGGAGGCTTCGGCGCCCATGCCGCCGTGCTCGGTCAGCACCGCCAGCGCATAGCGCGGATTGTCCGCGGGCGCGAAGGCGATGAACCAGGCGTGGTCACGCTGGTCATAGGCGCCGTGGGTCCCGTGAACGCCGTGCCCGCCACCTGCATAGTTGTGGAACTGCGCCGTCCCGGTCTTGCCGCCCATCAGGATCGGACCGAGATCGAGCTTGGCCGCACCGCCCGCGAAAGCGGTGCCTCCCGGCTCGTTGCAGACGCCGATCATCGCCGACTGCACGAAGCGGACGTGGTCTGGACTGACGGGAATAGTCGGGGCCGTGTCGCCCGTCGGGGTGACCTGCTCGCCGATCTGGTGGATCAAACGCGGCGTCACCGCCCTGCCGCCATTGGCGATGCGCGAGACCATCGTGCACAGTTGCAGGGCGTTCACCGCGTCGTAGCCTTGTCCTATGCCCATGCTTGGCGTGTCGCCCGGATGCCATCGCGGATCGTGAGGAACGTGGGCGGCCTTCCAGGCGGTGTCGGGCACGATGCCACGCTTCTGACCTGGGATGCCGATGTCATAGATGGCGCCCAGACCGAAATCTCGAGCAACCACCGCTATCCTGTCAGGTCCCAGACCCATGGCCACCTGGAAGAAATAGACGTCGCAGGAGGCCTTGATCGCACTGCGTAGATCCAGCGCGCCGTGGACCTTGTCACAGTGGAAGGTGTGGTTCCCCAAAGTCCAGGCCTTGTTGCAGACGTGGACCGTCTTCGGGTCGTAACCGTGCTCCAGCGCCGCCAGCGTCACCATGGTCTTGAAGGTGGAGCCTGGCGCATAGGTCGCCGTAAGCGCCTTGTTGAACAAGGGTTTGCGCTCGTACGTCGCCAATTCGGCATAGGTCTGGCCATCGACGCCCTTGACGAAGGCGTTGGCGTCGAAGCTTGGCGCGGAGACCATGCACAAGATGTCGCCGTCGCGGCAGTCCATCATCACCGCCGCGCCGGAGTCGTCGCCGAAGATTTCCAGCGCACGGTTCTGGATGTCGGCGTCGAGCGTCAGCTTGACCACGTCGCCGGGCACGGCGTGGATGTCTCCGTCCGGGTCCTCGCGGATCACGCGGCCGACGCTGTCGACTTCCACCTTCTTGCCGCCGGCGCGGCCGCGCAGCGGCAGGTCCAGCGACTTCTCCACCCCCTGCTTGCCGATGCGGAAACCCGGGTGCAGCAGCAGCGGGGAAGGAGTGTCGCCCTCGGCCTTCAGGTCGCTCGCCGAGACGCGCGAGACGTAGCCGATCACGTGGGAGAAGGCCCCAGCGTAGGGGTAGAAGCGGGCCTCGCCCATCTCGGCGGTGACGCCGGGCAGCTCGGGCGTACGCACGTTGACGCGTGAGAACTCGTCCCAGGTCAGGTCGGTGGCGATGGCGACCGGCTGGGCATGGGGCGTGTCGGCGATGTCGCGCGCGATCTGGCGGCGCTTGGCCGGTGGGATCGCGATCAGCTCGGCGACCTTGTCGATGGTGGCGTCGGCGTCCTCCACCACGTCGCGCTGCAACAGGATACGGAACTCCGGCCGGTTGGAGGCGATCTCCACCCCGTTCCTGTCCAGGATCAGCCCGCGCGGCGGCGGCACGAGGCGGAAGTTGAACTGGTTGGACGCCGACAGCGTCTGGTAGCGGCTAGCGTCGGCCACCTGCAGCTGGGAGAGCCGCAGGCCGAGCGCCGTCAGCCCGACGCCGGCGAAGCCGCCGAGCAGCAGCGTGCGACGGTTGAACGCGCCCTGCCGCTCGTTCACTTCGTCGAAGTAGATGTGCGGTTCGTGGCTCACGCTAGGACTCGACGCTGTGACGCGGGCGATTTCGGGGCGAACGCTGCCTATCGGAAGCGGATGTCGGCGTCCTCGTAACGGTCGATCAGCAATCTGGCCAACGGGAACAGCGCCAGGGTGGCGGCGTACTGGTAGAGCGCCCCCACCACGTTGGGCGTGACGTGCGCGCGCAGGGTGACGAACAGATAGGCCGCCAAAAAGGCCAGCCCGGTGAGCGCCAGATACCATGCCGCAAGCGCCGGCGCGCTGCGCCCGGTCATCAGGCTGCGCGACACTTGCGCTCCCCCGTAGGCGATCAGCAGGCACAGCGCCCAGAGCCCGAGCGGTGCGCCCCAGAACAGGTCCAGGAAAAGTCCTGCGGCCAGGAGCGCGAAAGGCCCGAGCACCGACGGGCGGATCACCGGCCAGGCGAAGGCCAGCACCAGCGGGAACACGGGCTCGGGCAGGCGCAGGCCGAACACGCGCAGCGGCGTGGCGAGCACGACGGTGGCGAGCAGGCACCCCGCCCAGGGCGCGCCGATCCAGGTCAGCGGCTGCAGCGGCTGGTTGGGCTGGCGACTCACGGCGGCGACGTCGACGCAGCCGACGGGCGGGTCGGCGGCGCGGTCCCCTGGCCCACCGCGTTCGCTGGCCAGGAAGCGGCGGGCGGCGGCGGCGCGGACGCGCGCTGCAGAACCGCGGTCCTGTCGCTGGCCTCTTCGGGCGTCAGCGGCGGCGGCGCGGCCTCGCCGTTGGAGAGCGCGCGGGCGTCGGGACTCTGGCTGAAGGCCTGGAACAGCAGCACGCGGACGAAGTCGATCGGCGTCTGGTCCGAATAGAGGCGCACCCTCCAGGCCCCGCGCAGGTCCTTCACCGCCACGCCGACCGGCAGGCCGCGGGGAAACACTCCGCCGTCGCCGGAGGTCAGGACGATGTCGCCGATGCGCACCGGATCGCGCCCGCGCACATACTCCAACCGCGGGTACGCGCTGCCGTCGCCGGTCAGGATAGCGCGCCCATTGCTGCGGTCCACCAGGATCGGCGTGCGGCTGTCCACGTCGGTCAGCATCAGCACGCGACTCACGGCGGGCGCCACGCCGACCACCCGGCCGATCACGCCGCGTTCGCCGAGCGCCGGGTCGCCGACCTGCACGCCGGACATGGACCCCGCATCGACCAGCCGGGCGTTGGAGAACGGCCCGCGCGCGTCCATGATGGTGCGCCCTGTGACCATCGGGACGGGCGGCTCGGTCTTCAGCTTCAGCAGGGCTTCGTAGCGGTCGTTGACGTTCTTCATGGCGTTGAAGGCGTCGCGATAGCCCTCGAGCTCGGCCACTTCGCGCTTCAGCCGCCGGTTTTCGGATACGGCGAAGAAATAGCCTTCGACGTCGTCGATCACCGCGCCCGCCCAGCGCACCGGCGCCTCCAGCGCGCCGCTGACCGGCGCCAGGCCGGCGGCGACGGCGTTGCGGACCGGCGCATAGGTGGACGCAGCCACCGCCTCGCGACGCCCCGCCAGCAGCAGGACCACCGCCAGCAGCATGGCCGCCACGGTCGATGCGGCCGCAGCCCACGCCAGGGGAAGCTTCAGATCGGTAAAGGGCCCGTCGCGGAAACTCATGGCCTCAGGGTCGGCTCATGTCGCCAGACCGAGCAAGCTTCAGGCCAGGGCTTAGAACGCGGCATGCCCCGTGATCGCGCGGCCCAGGATCAGGGCGTGGACGTCATGGGCGCCCTCGTAGGTGTTCACCGTTTCCAGGTTGATGGCGTGACGCAGCACGTGCAGCTCACCGGTGATGCCGGCGCCGCCGTGCATGTCGCGCGCGATCCGGGCGATCTCCAGCGCCTTGCCGCAGTTGTTGCGCTTCATCATGGAGATGGCCTCGGGCACCCAGGCGCCCTCGTCCAGCAGCCGGCCGAGCGCCAGCGCGCCCTCGAAGCCCAGGGCGATCTCGGTGGACATGTCGGCCAGCTTCTTCTGGACGAGCTGGCGGGACGACAGCGGGCGGCCGAACAGGGTGCGCTCGGCGACATAGCTGCGGCTGGCGTGGAAGCAGAACTCCGCCGCTCCCATGGCGCCCCAGGCGATGCCGTAGCGGGCCTTGTTGAGGCACGAGAACGGTCCGCGCAGGCCTCGCACGCCCGGCAGCAGGTTGGCCTCAGGCACGAAGACGTCGGCCAGACCTATGTCGCCGGTGACGCTCGCGCGCAGGCTCAGCTTGTCGCCGATCTTGGTGGTGGTGAAGCCGTCCATGCCGCGCTCCACGATGAAGCCGCGGATGTCGTCGTCGAGCTTTGCCCAGACCACCGCCAGGTCGCTGACCGGCGAGTTGGTGATCCAGTATTTGGCCCCGTTCAGCACGTAGCCGCCGTCCGCCCGCCTGGCTACCGTGCGCATGGAGGCGGGGTCGGAGCCGCCCTCCGCCTCGGTCAGGCCGAAGCAACCAATCAGCTCGCCCCGCGCCATCTTCGGGAGAAAACGCTGCTTCTGCGCCTCGTCGCCGAAGGCGTAGATCGGGTACATGGCCAGCGAGGACTGCACGCTCATCGCCGAGCGATAGCCGCTGTCGATCGCCTCGACCTCGCGCGCGATCAAGCCGTAGGCGACGTGGCTGGCGCCTGCGCCGCCATACTGCTCCGGCAGGGTGGCGCCCAGGAAGCCGAGCTCGCCCATCTCGGTCATGATCTCGCGGTCGAACCGTTCCTCGGAGAAGGCGGAGACCACACGCGGCAGAAGCTTGTCACGGGCGTAGGCGCGCGCCGCCTCGCTGATCATCCGCTCCTCGTCGGTGAGCCGGCCCGCCAGGTCGAGGGGATCGTCCCACTGGTAGGTCTTGATCTGTGCGCCGGTGTCGAGAGGCATGGGCAGGTCCGTTCGCAAGGACGGTATGGCGCTCCGTATAGGCCCTGTCCTACCGCCTTGATAGGGCGTCAGAGGCCGAGCCGCCGGGCGCGCCCGGCGATGGACAGCGCCAGGCGCTCGCTGATCAGGTGGTCAGGCGCGCCGGAGGATTTGCAGGCGCGGTCGGCGTCGAGCACCTCGCCCTGCAGGGCGTCCAAGTCGGCCAGGCTCCAGGTGCGCATCTGGCGGGTGAACTCGCGCTCCTGCTTCCAGAACACGCCGGACGCCTTGGCGGCCTCGGCGGCGCCGACGCCTGAGCCGGTCAGGATCAGGGCGCGGCGCAGGCGGTTCAGGTGCTGGCTGATCGCGCGCACCGCTGCGGGGC
>CAXTUT010000113.1:0-7177 GCA_964247465.1 uncultured Caulobacteraceae bacterium
GCGCGAGGCGGGCCGCAGCTTCGCCGCGCTCGCCGACGCCTGCCTTGGCGTGCTCGCTCCTGTGGCGCTGAACGAGACGACCCGGCTCGGCGGCGCGTTCGCGGGCGAGGTGGCGGTCGTGGCGCTCGGCCGCGCCGGTTCGCGCGAGATGACCGCCCGCTCCGACCTCGACCTGATGACGCTCTACGTCCCCGCCTCGCCCGATGCGATCTCCCAGACCCGGGGCTGGAGCGCCGAGACCTTCTACACCCGCTTCACCCAGCGGCTGGTCACCGCCCTGTCCGCCCAGACCGCGGAGGGCGGCCTTTACGCCGTAGATCTGCAGCTGCGGCCTTCGGGCAGGGCGGGGCCGGTGGCGGTCGGTCTGGCGGCCTTCCGCGACTACTACGCGCGAGAGGCGCAGACCTGGGAAGCGCTGGCGCTCACCCGCGCGCGCGTGGCCTGGGCGTCCTCGCCAGCCGCGTTCAGCGCAGCGACCGACGCCATAATGGAGGCGCTGCGCCGCCCCCGCGATCCGGCCCGTATCGCGCGCGACGTCTTGGACATGCGTGCGCTGATGTTGCGCGAGCGGCGCCCGCGCAGCGCCTGGGACCTTAAGCTCACGCCCGGCGGGTTGGTCGACATCGAGTTCGCCGCCCAGGCGCTGCAGATCGCCCACGCGGCGCAAGGCGGCCCGCTCTACACCAGCACCGGGGCGGCGCTGGAGGCGATGGCCGACGCGCGATTGGCGCATACGTCGACGCTGCGGACCCTGCTCGCCGCCTTCCGCCTGCAATCCGCCTTGAACCAGCTGCTCAAGCTCGCGCTCGCCGACGACGCCGATCCCGCAGCCGAGCCGCCGGGCTTCAAGGCGCTGCTGGCGAGGGCTGCAGGCGAGACCGACTTCGCGACGCTGGAAACGAGGCTGGCCGCCACGCACCTGGACGTTCGGGCGGCCTACGAGCGGATCGTGCGCGGACTAGCCGACCGCGGCGCCGCTCCCTCAGTCGGCTAGGCCGACAGCCCGCATGGGAAGGAGGGGCCGCAGCGCGGGTCAGAGGCTGGCCAGCCGCGCGACCACCGCCTTGGCGTCGGGCGAGTTCCAGTCGGCGTCGCCGGAGTAGACCGCCCGTTCCAGCCCGGAACGGTCGATCAGCACGGTGGTGGGGAAGCCCAGCAGCTGGGGCTTCAGGCCGGTCATGAAGCCGTACTTGGCGTCTTGGTAGAAGGCGAGCGGCGGGTGGGCGACCATAAACGCCTTGGCCTTGTCGGTCTCCGAGGCGGTGTCCATGCTGACCGCGACCACCTTCAGCCCCTGGTCGGCGCCCTGCAGCGCGGCCAGGGTCGGCATCTCCTTGACGCAAGGCGCGCACCAGGTGGCCCACAGGTTCAGCACCACCGGATGGCCGTGGAAGTCGCTGAGGTGAACCGGTTTGAAATCCGCGTTCACGAACATGACCTGCGCCGCCGGGACCGGATCGGCGAGCACCTGCAGCTTAGCCATCGTGCCGCGGTTCAGCCCCGCCAGTCCGGCCTGGGCGCCCGGTTTGGCGACCGAGGCGGCGATGACGTACAAGACAGCCCCGACGCCCACCACCAGCACCGCAATCAGCGCCGCCGTCAGGGCGCGCCCCATCACTGGCCGCCGCTGCGCGCTTTGAGGTTCCGCACTCGTCATGACGACCGATTCCAAGAGCCCGAAGGGACAGGCGATGTGGGGCGGCCGCTTCGAGCGGCGACCGGCCGAACTGATGCAGGCGATCAACGTCTCCATCGACGTGGACCGCAGGCTATGGGCGCAGGACCTTCGCGGGTCACGCGCCCACGCCGCGATGTTGTCCAGGCAGGGGATCATTTCAAGCGCCGATGAGGCCGCCATCCAGGACGGGCTGGCGCAGATCGAGCGCGAGATCGCCGACGGCCGCTTCCCCTTCCGCGCCGAGTACGAGGACATCCACATGAACGTGGAGGCGCGCCTGGCCGAGCTGATCGGTCCGGCGGCCGGCCGGCTGCACACCGCACGCTCGCGAAACGACCAGGTGGCGGTGGATTTTCGGCTGTGGGTGCGCGAGGCCTGCGACCACGCCGTCGAGCAGCTTGAGGCGCTGCAGCGCGCCCTGCTCGACAAGGCGGACGCAAACGCCGACACGCTGACGCCCGGCTTCACCCACCTGCAGCCTGCCCAGCCCGTGACCTTCGGCCACCACTTGATGGCCTATGTGGAGATGTTCGGCCGCGACGCCGGGCGCTTCCGCGACGCGCGCACACGGATGAACGAATGCCCGCTGGGCTCAGCCGCGCTCGCCGGCTCGCCCTTCCCGATCGACCGGGACGCCACCGCCCACGCGCTCGGCTTCGACCGCCCCACCGCCAATTCGCTGGACAGCGTGTCGGACCGCGACTTCGCCCTGGAGTATCTGTCGGCCGCCTCGATCACCGCCGTCCACCTGTCGCGGTTGGCCGAGGAGATGGTGGTCTGGGTCACGCCGCAGTTCGGCTTCGCCAAGTTCAGCGACGCCTTCACCACCGGCTCCTCCATCATGCCGCAGAAACGCAATCCGGACGCGGCGGAGCTGGTGCGCGCCAAGATCGGGCGCATTTTCGGCGCGCTGACCAGCCTGACGATCGTGATGAAGGGCCTGCCGCTCGCCTACGCCAAGGACACCCAGGAGGACAAGCCGCCGGTGTTCGACGCCCACGACGCGCTGGACCTGTCGCTGGCCGCCATGGCCGGCATGGTGGCCGACATCACGCCCGACGTCCGTCGTATGGCGGAGGTCGCGGGCTCGGGCTTCTCCACCGCCACCGATCTCGCCGACTGGCTGGTGCGTGAGCTGGACCTGCCCTTCCGCCAGGCGCATCACGTCACCGGCCGCGCGGTGAAGCGGGCGGAGGCGTTGGGCGTGGACTTGGCGCAGCTCTCGCTGGAAGAACTCCGCGCCATCGAACCGGGGATCGACGAGCGCGTTTATGGCGTGCTCACCGCGTCGGCGTCCGTGGCGAGCCGGACCAGCTACGGCGGCACGGCCCCCGACGAGGTCCGTCTCCAGGTTGCGCGCTGGAGGGCTGTACTGGGATGACACGCTACGACCTTGCGCGACGGCTTGTTCCGGCCGCGCTGATCGCCGCCGCGACGCTGGCCGTGGGCCTTACCGCCTGCGGAGGCACCGGTCCCCTCGCCCAGCCGGCGCCGCTGTTCGGCGCTGCGAACAAGCGCGACTACGAACAGCAGAAGGCCGTCCGCGCCGCCGCCCAAAACGCTCCGCCCCGCAACGAGACGGGCTCCGCCGAGCGAGAGGCCGCCAGCGCCGACGACAACGCGCCGCTCACCACCCGCGACATCGAGGATCCGGATTCCAAGCTGACGACGCCGCGCGACTCGCCCGTCCCCGGCGAATCCAATCCGCTTGGCCCCACCGTCAGCACAACCCCGCCGAACTGAGAGCACGCGGGGTGTGTCCCTGCCTATCCCAGGCGGGGATCGCGAGCGGCGCTGACCGCATGTCGCCGGCTTGTGCCGACCGGAGCGGTCCGCGCATAAGCCGTGCGCCATGAACAGCTTCGAAGACCGCCCCGGCCCGCACGGCCCCGAACTCTGGTGCGAGGACACGCCCCTCGCCCGCATCGCCGAGACGGTCGGCACGCCCGTCTACGTCTATTCCACCGCCACCCTGGTCCGCCATTATCACGCCTTCGAGGACGCCTTCGCGCCGCGACGGGTGAGCATCGCCTATGCGGTGAAGGCGAACGGCGGCCTGTCGGTGCTGGGCACGCTCGCCCGTCTGGGCGCCGGCGCCGACACGGTGTCGGAAGGCGAGATCCGGCGCGCCTTGGCGGCGGGCGTCCCGCCCGCCAGGATCGTCTTCTCCGGCGTCGGCAAGACCGACGCGGAGTTGGCCTTCGCGCTCGACGCCGGCGTGTCGGAGATCAACGTGGAGAGCGAGCCGGAGCTCGACCGGCTGGCGGCCATCGCCTCCGCCCGCGGCGCGCGGCCGACCGTGGCGCTGCGGGTCAACCCGGACGTGGGCGCAGGCGGCCATGCCAAGATCACCACCGGCGCCGACGACAACAAGTTCGGCGTCAGCTTCGCCGACGCGGAGCGGCTCTACGCCAAGGCCTGCGCCTGCCCGGACTTCGACGTCGCAGGCCTCGCCTGCCACATCGGCAGCCAGATCGCCGACATGGCGCCGCTCCGTTCCGCCTTCTCCGCCATGGCGCGGCTCACCCGGCGGCTGCGCGCGGTGGGCCTGCCGGTGCGTCGCCTCGATCTCGGCGGCGGCCTGGGCGTTTCCTACGGCGAGGGGGTCGAGCCCCCCTCACCCGCCGCCTACGCGTCAGTCGTTCTGGAAACCGTGGGCGATCTGGACGTGGAGCTGGCCTTCGAGCCCGGCCGGCTGATCGCCGCCAACGCCGGCGTGCTGGTCAGCCGGGTGGTGCATACGCACAGGCGGCCGGGCGGCAAGCGCTTCCTGGTGCTTGACGCGGCCATGAACGACCTGTTGCGACCGGCGCTTTATGACGCCTTCCACGCGCTGCGCCCGGTTCGCAGCCCTGCGGCGGGTGCGGCGGAGCATCCGTACGACGTGGTCGGCCCCGTGTGCGAGACCGGCGACACCTTCGCCCGCGACCGGCCCTTGCCCGACCTCGCCGCCGGCGACCTCGTCGCGCTGCTCACCGCCGGCGCCTACGGCGCCTCCATGTCCAGCGAATACAACGCCCGCCCGCTCGTGCCCGAAGTGCTGGTGCGAGGCGGCGAGTTCGCCGTCACCCGCCCACGGCCGACGTACGAGGAGATGCTGGGGCGGGAGCAGATGGCCCCGTGGCTGGGATGAGGCGGGACGTTCATTCAAACAGTTCGGCGTGCGTTCCCGCACGTGCAAAGACGACAGAACTGGCGTCAGCGCTATAGATCAAGAGGAAGTCCCCGCGTACGTGGCATTCGCGATAATCGCCCATTCCCTTGAAGGGATGATCGAGCCACTCTGGGCCGAGAGCGCCGTCGGTCGATCAAGCCGTCGGCTTCGCCGACGCTCGCCGGCGCAGGCGCGCGAGCCGACGCAGGCGGCGCCAGAAGCGGGTTTTCTGGGGCTCCGGATAGGGCTGCAGGTTCAGGACGAACTCCTCAGCGGATTGTCGCCAGGAGAAGGTCTCGGCGTAACGGCGCACGGCGGCGCGGTCGATCTTGAGCACGTCCAGGCAGGCCTGACGCAGGTCCGCATTGACCTCGCCGGCGCCTGAGCCCGGGATGATGTCGATGGGGCCGGGGGCGGGATAGGCGGCGACGGGCGCGCCGGCCGCCATCGCCTCCAGGATCACCAGGCCGAAGGTGTCGGTGAGCGAGGGGAAAACCAGGGCGTCGGCGTGGGCAAAGTAGGCCGCCAGCGTCTCGCCGGACTGGGCGCCGACGAACAGGGCGTCGGGGTAGCGGGCGTGCAGCGACTCGCGCGCGGGGCCGTCGCCGACGATCACCTTGGTCCCCGGCAGGTCCAGCGCCAGGAAGGCCTCGATATTCTTTTCCGGCGCGACCCGGCCGACGTTGAGGAAGATCGGACGCGCCACGCCGGCCAGCACCTGCGGATGCTGAGCGGCGCGGTCGGGGTGGAACAGCACCGTGTCCACGCCGCGCGACCAGGGCGACAGGTTGCGGAAGCCCCGCTTCGACAGCTCCTCGCGCATGGTGGGCGTGGCCACCATCACCCGCCCCGACGCCCGGTGGAACCAGCGCATGTAGGCGTAGCCGGCCGACACCGGCGCAGGGAAGCGCGCGGCCACGTACTCGGGAAAGCGGGTGTGGTAGCTGGTGGTGAACGGCAGCTTCCACTCGATGCACAGCCGCCGCGCCGCCAGACCCACGGGCCCTTCGGTGGCGATGTGGATGGCCTCGGGCTCGAACGCCTTGAAGCGCTCCTGCATCGGCTCGTAGGCGCCCAGCGCCAGACGGATCTCGGGGTAGGTAGGCAGCGGCAGGGTCTTGAACTGGTCGGGCGACACGACCTCGACCACATGGCCCATCTCGCGGCATTCCTGCACCGTGCGGGTCAGGGTGCGGACCACGCCGTTGACCTGCGGCTCCCAGGCGTCGGTGACCAGCAGGATGCGCATCAGGCCACGTCCGGCAGGCGGCGTTTCGCCAGCGTCGGCGATCCAGGGGCCCTCAGCGACGCCACCGCATGTCCACGTCTCGCGCCCCCGCGGCGCTCGCGGAGCGCCGCCCGAAGCGGCTGCGTATAGGCACAAAGGCGCAAGGTGGCGAGCCCCGCCGCGTTCGACGGCGCCAGTCCGCTTTCAGCAGCCTTGCACGTTTTGCGTCTAGGCTGACGCGGCGGCGCACCCTATCTTCCGTCGGGTTGCACTGCAGCAATTCGGTGTGGAACATGGACGCGGTGTTCGACGACATTGCCGACCGAGCCTTCTCGGCGCCCGCGGAGGTTCGTCCCCGTCAGGCGGGAGACAGCCCCAAGTCCTTGCGCACGCGCGCGCGCATCCTCGAAACGGCTATGCGTCTGTTCGCCGAGATCGGCTACCATCCCGCCGGCAACGCGGTGATCGCCGAAGCCTCCGGCCTGACCCGCGGCGCGATGCTCTACCACTTCGCTACGCGCGAGGCGCTGCTGGACAGCGTCATTCCCCACATCCAGGCCGCCCGCGCTCGGCTGTTCGAGGAGGCGGCGGGCCGCACGCCGGTGGGCACGGACCGGACCGAGCACGCCATCGACAGCTACTGGCGGCTGCTGCACGCGACCCCGTTCGTGGCCTTCGCCGAGCTGGAGGCCGCCGCGCGGACAGATGCGCCACTACGCGAGCGGCTGCGCGGCGCGCAGGAGGCGTTCGACCGCGCCCAGGTCGGCGAGCACATGGCCGAACTGGTGCAGGCGGGCGAGGCGCCGCGGTTCCAGGCCAGCCGCGACCTGGCCCGCTTCGTGCTGGAGGGGCTGTCGCGCACGCACCTGGCCTACGAGGGCGAAGCGCGAACCGAGCGGTTGCTGACCGTGGTCAAGCGCGCCGCGCGGATGCTGAACCGCAAGGGCGCGCTGGCCGACCTCTGGCCCGAGGGCTGACGCAGGCGCAGCGATCAGCCTGGCGGCGGCGGCGGCATGCGCGCCTGGGTCTCTATGGACGCCATGACGTCGGGGCGGCCGGCGAAGACGCGCCGGGCCTGGGCCAGCGCGCGCTGCTGGGCGGCGGCGTCGCCCAGCAG